>JAKAAU010000176.1 GCA_021802165.1 Thermoplasmata archaeon | reverse complement strand
AAAGTTTGCAAATATAGGAGCACCGCAGCTCATAGGTCAGGGTAAACCACCCATATCAGATAAGGATATAGATTATATATTCAATTTAATAGATGCAAAATACCTCATAGTCCACTTCAATTTTCTACAGGAAATGGTCCAGCCTGAGGGGGACAGGAATGCAAGGGGAGTGCTCTCAAGATTAAAAGAAATTGCAGAATCATACCCGGTAATTGCCAAGGAAACAGGAAGTGGCTTTTCCAGGGATGATGCCCTTGAACTTAGGGATGCAGGGGTGAAGGCAATAGATGTGGGCGGCCTTGGTGGGACTTCCTTTGCAGCTATTGAATATTACAGGGCAGAAAAGATTCAGAACAGGGAGAAGATGCATACAGGAAAAACATTCTGGAACTGGGGAATACCTTCTCCGGCTTCTATTAAATTCTGTTCAGTTGGTATACCGATAATAGGAAGCGGCGGAATAAGAAATGGGGAGGATATTGTAAAATCAGTAATAATGGGTGCCGATATGGGAGCAATGGCAAGAAACTTTCTGAAGGCCGCAGATACATCCTATGAGGAACTAAAAATGGAGATAAACAATATAATAAAAGATATAAAAATTTCAATGTTTCTCACCGGGACTGCAAATATTTCAGATTTAAAAAACACAAAATATATAGTATTTGACCCATTATATTCATGGCTTGATCAGGGTGATTAAATGGAAGAAATAAAAACAGAGTCGAGATGCCCGAATTGCAATGAGTTCTTGTTTTATCTTGAGGCTGATAATGATATACCATATGAAGGTAAAATAACTATACATACGTACATCTGCAAGAAATGCAGCTACAGGAATGTTACGGTGGAACGGCATGATAGGGAATCACCGAAAATAATTAAATTCAGAATAAAAAATAAGAACGATTTGAAAACAATAGTATACAGGTCCCCCGATGCAAGTGTGCAGATACCAGAACTGGATGCAGAAATATCCCCGGGAATAGCCTCCAAGGGATATATTACTACTGTCGAGGGAATTTTAACAAGTATAAAGGAGAAACTCACCATCATGGGTGATGGAGAGGATGTAAATTATTTAAGACAGAGAATTGAGGGCATTATCAGCGGCGCCGAAGAAAAGGTTACAATAGTGATAGATGACGACTCAGGAAAAAGCAGGATAAATAGCAGCAGGGCAGAGACTATACCAAAAAATTAATATTCTTAGAAGGTGGTAAGTTTAATATATAATAATTTTCATAACCGTTTATGATCACAATTACCAACCTAACTAAATCGTTCAAAAATTTCAAGGCTGTTAACAATCTCAATATGGAAATTAACAATGGTGAAATTCTTGGACTGGCAGGATTGAATGGGGCTGGTAAGAGTACAACTATAAGGGCAACCGCCGGTATCATATTTCCAACGTCTGGAAGTATTATGGTTGACAATTTGGATATAGTAAAGGATAAGGCAAACGCTTCAAAACATATAGGATGGGTACCAGAACTCCCGAACTTTGAGCCTGATGCTAAACCCATACCTCTTCTGAAATACTATGCTGGCTTATATGGCATAAAACCTGACGATGCTGAAAAGGATATAGTTGAATTAATGAAGAAATTTGATATATATCCTTATAAAAATAGAAAATTAAGGTATTATTCACAGGGTATGAAAAAGAGATTCTCTCTCATTGCAGCCATGGTGGGAAACCCAGATAATTTCCTTTTTGATGAAACTCTTAACGGGCTTGATCCACAGGGAGTTAGAGAAGTCCGTGATTTAATTATAGAACTCAGGAAACAGGGGAAATCAATTTTACTGTCCTCCCATATATTATCAGAATTGCAGAATGTGGCTGACAGAATAGCAATAATGAAAAATGGTGCCATAATAAAGATAATTACCAGGGAAGAGTTAGGAAGCCTCGGGGCAACGGGAATTAAAGTTCATGTTAAAAATCCCAACGGCAAAATAATAGATATCTTGTCAAGCTTTGGAGAAGCGGGTTCTGATGGGTATTATTATATAATAAAAAACAAGGCCGGGGCAGACCCGTCAGAATTGAATGAAGAACTTGTCAGGGCCAATTATAAAGTTGACTATATAAGTATGGATAATGAAACTCTTGAAGATTACTTTCTTAATATGGTGAAATAAAATGAATGGATTTCTTTATGATATTAAAAGAACGTTAAGTGGAAAATTTACAATTATAGTGGTTATACTTCTGGTGCTTGTTACCGCGGCTACTGCCTACGGAGCTGGAATTTCTTCTGATACCGCAGATCCGGCACATACTGACATTGTTCTGCCATACATAAATGATACAAATGGAGTCATACATGTAAGCGATTATATTATAAACGGGTATGGTCAGCCTGTGAGTGGTTTAAGCGTTACATCATCAATACTCAATATTGTGTTTCATGATTCTGGTAGAGATGTGATTACTAGTAACACGTCGATGTCTGAAAATGGCTATGCCAATTTCACCTTTAATGATAAAAATTTGACTGGTTTCATATATAAATATTATCCATACTACAAAAACGGTGTTCCAGAACAACTTTCATCACAGAGTCAAATAGTTTATGAACATGATACTATGAACCAATTTCAGACAACATATTTTCCAGCATACCCAAGTTACAATGTATGTTTCAATGATTCCACCGTGCCGGTATATGCGGTACTGTTAAAAGATAAATCAAACCCATCGCAGGTAAATACAATGGTTTACGTCCCTTACATAAATTCCTCAATAAATAATCAACCCCTATATATCTCTGATAACATAACATCATCACCAGTATACGGGGTAACCATGCATAAAGTGATGCCAAATTATGCAAAGGATGGACCGAATTCAGGTGCGTTTATCTACACTACACACTTAACTACAGAAGATCTGGATAAATATGTAAATATTTATATTACCAATAAAACCGGTGCAATGGTAATTCCAAATATATCATACATGTATACGTATGTTAAACCAGGAGTGGCATTACAGGATGGGCTAGCTTTATACTTCGGTATACTATTAATCCCTATTCTTGGTATATTCTCGGCTTATTTTTATTATGGTAAGGACAAAGCCTCTGGGGTACTGGAATCTATAATAGCCAGACCGATTACAAAGGGAAAAGTAATGATCTCCAGATTCACGGGAAATTCCGTAAGTTTCCTAATAGGGCTTCTGATATCGTTTGGACTGGCGGACATAATACTGGAACATTATACAGGTATATATATATCGGCTGGAACTTTTACAGCAATGTTTCTGGGATATCTGGTGGAAGCAATTGCTTTTGCAGGTATAATGTATTTAATAACGCAGTTTGAAAAAACTCAGGGAGAAATCCTCGGAACAGGTATTGCTCTATTATTCATTCTTGGCTTTATGTGGACAATAGTATCTGGAGCAATATTGTTTTTACTTCGTTTAACCTCAAAGACATCATTTTTAAAAGACCTTCTTATTATAGATTCTATTTCACCCTCTTACTTCCCAGACATTATCTCCGATTATCACCTCGGAGTATATAGTACGGTAAGTGCTTCCAGTGTCGGAATAAACATTTATTCTGTTGTTCTGATAGGGCTTGCGTGGGTGTTAATTCCATCTCTTCTGGCTCTTTATTTTGCAAGGAAGCGTGATTAAATTTTTCTAATTTTATCATTTCTGTAACAACATTAACTTTTTATAAATATTTTAGCAATAAATAATTTTATATAAGTTATTTCAATCTGGAGATAAGGATATTTATGATAACTGACGCAGATGCTATTTTGGCTTTAGCCGCTTCTATTGCCATCGCCGGTGGACTGATAGGGACGGGTATGGCTCAGCAGGGTATTGGGGCAGCTGGTATGGGTATAATAGCTGAAAAACCTGAAAAATTTGGACAGGTACTGTTCTTCTTTGTTATACCGGAAACGCTATGGATTATAGGTTTTGTTCTGGGAATTATATTACTGCTTCATGTAATATGAAAATTGGT
>JAKAAU010000175.1 GCA_021802165.1 Thermoplasmata archaeon | reverse complement strand
TGAGAAATGATGGCACCTCTGGTCCGTGCATTGTATGTGGCAGTCCAGGGAAACTATCCGCGTTTTCGAGGACATATTAGGATGATCAAATTAATTTTCTTTGACATGGATGGAGTACTTACAGTAGAAAAGAGCAGCTGGTTCTATGTGAATAACCGCCTGGGCATAAACAACAGGGAAAATTATTTGAAATATATAAGTGGAAAGCTTGATTACTACGATTTTTTCAGAATGGACATAGCTGCATGGCGCGAAAAATATCCAGAAATCACCATGGAAGAGATAAAAGGCATACTGGATGAGATACCCGTAATACCGGGCATTGAAAAATGCATGGCATACCTGAAGAAAAATAAAATTATATCAGTAATTGTTTCGGGAGGCATCTCATGGCTCTCAGACCGGCTTAAAAACAGTTTTGGAATTGATGAAGCATATGCCAACAGGATTTTTTCTGATCATGAGGGCAAATTAATTCCTGAGGGTGAGGTACAGGTAAATCCAATGAGAAAGGATATAGTAATGGAGAAAATAATGGCAGAGCATAACGTATCTCCTAAGGATTGCATCGCTCTCGGGGATTCGGAATCAGATTATTCTATGTATAAAGCTGTGAATAATTTCATTGCATTTAATAGTGATAGCGATCTTCTGTCCAGAGTTGCTAGAATAAATTTGAGTGGCAATATAGATTCGATTATCGATTATATAAATGAATAAAAATTCCGGATATATTTGGATATGTTAGAAATTCCACATACCAGGTTAATAGCAGTTAAATCCGCATATAGGAAATACGGGTATAACCTGCTTGCTGAATAAGTAAAAGCTATACTGGATAACTGGAATATTCTCACAGCTAAAGCCAGTGAGCTTTCTATCAAGGGATCAAAAAGAAATATGACGAGAAGTTGTTTTATATTTTTTATTTATTTTATATTAAACATAATCTATATTATGATAATTTAGATTATGATAATACAAATTATTAAAATGGAAATATTTATAACATTATAAATCATCTATAACTATGTTCATAGGAAGGAAAAATGAAATAAATTACTTAACTAGCCAATACAGAAACAATGAAAGCTCATTAATATTGATATATGGGAGAAGAAGAGTTGGAAAAACTGCATTAATAGAAGAATTTATAAAATCAAAAAAATACATTTATTTGCTTGCAACGCAGCAGGATATAAATATTATAATAAGAAATTTTTCAATGGAAATGGCCGAATTTTTTCATGATGATATAACCTACAGAAATCCATTAACTAACTGGGATGATTTATTTAAATATTTAATAAAAAATTTACAAAATGTTGATGAGAAAATAATATTTGCGCTTGATGAGTTTACATATTTAGTAGCAAAGGACAAATCTATACTGTCAATTTTGCAGAAATATTATGATTTATATTTTAAAGATATGAAAATTTTTATTATCATAACGGGGTCATTGATGGGAATAATAAACGATAAAATATTAAGTTACGAATCTCCATTATATGGACGGAGAACCGGAAATATATTGCTAAACGAAATGAATTTATGGGAAATTAAAGATTTTTTTCCGTATTATAGTGTTCAGGACCTGATTAAAATTTATTCGATTACCGGTGGACTTCCATATTATTTAAGTGCATTAAAAAATAAAAAGTTCAATGATATAATAAGTACCGTTATTAATAAAAATTCAATTTTTTATAATGATGCATTTTTTATATTAAAAGAAGAACTGAAAGAACCTTCAAAATATTTCAGTATATTGAATATAATTTCAACCGGCCATAATAGAATAGGCGAGATTGCATCATTATTAAATACAAACAGCGGAGAGATCACCCAGTATCTGGACAATCTCATTAAACTCGGAATAATAAGCAAACGCAAACCATTTTTCAGTAATGAGTCAAATAAACAAAGCATATATAAAATAAATAATAACTATTTCAATTTCTTTTTTAGATATATTTTTCCATACCAGAATTTAATAGAAATAGATAATTACAATGTATTATTGAATATAATAAAAAATGATTTTGATTTTTACACATCAAAGATTTTCGAGGATATCTCAAGAAATATACTATTTAAATTTGGCAAAAACCTGACCGGGGATAATATAACAGGCATAGGAACATGGTGGGGGAAAAATAAACTGGAAAATAATGGAAAAAATGAGGAGGAAATTGATATTATAGCTTTAACTGAAGATAAAAATATTATTGTGGGAGAAGTTAAATGGAGAAATAAACCCTTGAAAATTGAAGTGCTTTATTCGTTGCAAAATAAATCTGTTTTTATTAAACCTTATAAATATATATTATTTTCAAAATCTGGTTTTGATGAAAATTTAACTAAACTATCTGAAATAGATAAAAATATAATATTAGTAGATTTAAATAAAATAGGTGAGTTGTTTAATAGCATCCCGGATTAAAATAATCTAAAAAACCAGATATTGATATAATAGAAAACATATTTCACTCGACTAACAGTAAATTCAAAATCTAGATGGAATATATATTTTAGCAAGCACGGAAAATAATTATAATTTCATCTGTTCCATGAGTTCAAGTGTGAGTATTGTAATTCCAGCCGCGCCCCTTACAAGGTTATTGCCAAGTATTACCATTCTCAGATTCCTATCAGTGTATGAAATTCTGCCAACATGGACTTCCATGCCATTATATGTATCTATTGCGTTCTGTGGCCTATCTGCCTCATTATGTACAACTATGGGGTGTGCAGGTGCATTGTAAAGCCCGTTGAAACCTTTCAGGGGTGAAAAATTATTCAGGTTTTTAATAAGTTCTTCTACATCAACACCCTTTTTTATTTCCATGTTAAGGACACCCATATGTCCTACCTTTACCGGAACCCTCACAGAGGTTACAGACATTCTGATATTCTTTCCGTTGATTTTTCCATCCTGCACTGTTCCATACATTTTTGAAATTTCTGCTGGTATCTTCTCTTCTTCTCCATGGATATAAGGTATTATATTGTCATCTATGGACATATATGGCAATCCGGAAAATCCCGCACCACTTATGGCCTGCATTGAAACAAGTGAAATTCTATCGTAATCAAATCCTAAAAGTTTGACCAGTGGCATTGCCATTATTGCAGATGTGCAGTTTGGATTTTTTACGAATTTTGTATCTTTTCCCTCCAGTATCCTCAAATGTTCAAAATTTATTTCAGGATTTATGAGTGGTATATCCTTAGAAAGCCTGTATGGAGATGCATTTGAAATGACATTTATCTCGTTTTTAACAAGTTTTAATTCTACAGGTTCAGCAGCCTCTGGAGGAAGCGCTGAAAGTACATAATCAACATCCTTATTGTCCTCCGGTGATGTGGATACAAGCTTCATGTCGCGAAATTTTTCGGGTATGCTTCCGTTCTCTATCCATTTTACAGTTTCTGAATATTTTTTTCCAATACGGGAATCAGAAGCGCTTAGCTTTACCAGTTCTATATATGGATGATCTGCCAGAAGTTTAATCATTTTTTGGCCAACCATGCCAGTTGCCCCGAGAAGTGAGACTTTTATTTTATCCATAATGGCGCCTCTTCGAAATAGTTGCTGTGCTTTATCAGATCTTCATCTACAAGAATGGAGAGTGAAAGAGAATCCATATGATACAGGTGGTCTTTTCCAATTTTAGAAATTATATCCCTGCTTATAGACGGGTCAGAAAGTCCGTGCCCTATAAACACAAGCATATTCTTTCTATCTTTCCTTCCATAATTTGTCATAGCAACGCATTTAATGCTATTCACAGGTTTTTTTGTTATGCGGGTTACACTATCTACATAAAGTGATTCCACAGTAATGTTTATATCTGTTCCAAGAACTGGCATAAAGGTTTTGTAATTAAAGTTCTTAACTCCAAAATATGACATTTTAAGGACTTCACTAAGTGAAACTTCCGCAAGCGTCCTGGAATTTTTGAATAATTTCGGGTCTGATGTCATTATTCCGGGCACGTCTGTA
>JAKAAU010000174.1 GCA_021802165.1 Thermoplasmata archaeon | reverse complement strand
TGAAGGCAATGAGAAAACACTGGTATATGACACAGTAGCCGGGACTGTTAAGGCAAGGGTCAAGATAGAAAACGGAGAACCTGTTTCTGTATCCATTGTGGATGTCAAATCATATTTTGTAAAGCACATTAGGGTAAATGTGAACGGGAAAGATGTGGGTGTTAATATCTCATATGGAGGAAATTTCTACGCCATTGTAAATTCTAAGGATCTTGGAGTTGATGTGGAGCCAGAATATATTGATGACCTGCTTGCATACGGGAAAATAATAAGGGAAAAAGCATATGAGACTTTGAAAGAACTGTATCCTGAAAACCGTAAAAACCTGGAGCCTCTTGCAATGATAACCGATAATAACCATGATTACCGCGCAATAGTTACCTTTGCAGGCAATAGCTTTGATAGGTCGCCGTGTGGTACTGGAACTGCTGCCAGGGCTGCTTTTCTTGTCCATGAGGGAAAGTTGAAACTGGATGGCAGCTATGTTAATGAGTCAATTCTCAGGACAAAATTTGAATGCAGGATAATATCGTGGGAGAAAGTCAACGACACCATTGCAATTGTCCCTGAAATTACAGGTAGGGCATGGGTAACACAGCTGTGCAAGCTTATAGTTGACCCATCAGACCCTTTGAAACACGGGTTTCTGGTACAGTAATTATTCATTAAATAATGACTCTTTTTCTGGAAATGTTTCGCAATATTTATTTATATTTATGTTATAAAACATCATAAATGCCGGACACAATATATGTTTATGAAAACCATAAAATTACAGGCCCCGATGGCTATAATGTTGATATAATTATATCTGACTATGGAAAAGAAATAACCATAGAAGGGACTGATAATATACAATTAAAACGGGAAAAGGGCAAATATATCATAAGCCACAATTTTCTCGAAGAAGGCAACCTGGAAAGAGGTTCTGCAATGGAGTATAGGGGAACCAATTTCTGGATTCCAAAAAAGGATATGAAAAAGTTAAGAATGTTAAATTTTGCTATTTATTCTCAAAATATAGAAGTTGCATATATTAACAAATTCAAAAATAGCCTCAATATAAATATAGAAAAAAATGAGTATACAATTCCGGTAATAATATACATTGCGGTACTATCCAGAGAGTTAAAGGAAAAATTCGGAAAATTGTATATGAAAACCGGGGCCCTAAATATGGCTGGATCAGTTTTATATCCGCTACTTGGAATTTCCTCACTATTGGGGGTTAGCGTAAACTCACCAGCAATTTACATAGTAAGTATACTCATTTTTGTGGCTTTACCTGTTGCATCATCAATAATAGGTAGGAAAGGTGTATTTTAGTTAATTTCTGGAGCTGGAATATGTTATCTGGCCAGATGACATTTAATATTTAGCGGTATTTAACGATACTCCAATTTCATATGGAAATGCAAATAAATAAATATTGAAGTGGGATAAAATTACCATGGCAGAGATTGATTTTGGAACGTATCACCATTCATCCTTAGAAGAGTCCATAAAAGTAAGGGCGCTGGTGGAGGAAAAGATGAACCATGTACTTGGCAATTTGTATCCAGCAACTCAAAAAATAGATATTCTTGATGCGGGTTGCGGCCTTGGTTTTATGGCTTCCATAGCTGCAAAACATTTTCCCTATGCATCAATTACCGGTATTGACATATTTAACCATGACAGCCTTTCTGGATCTTCCATGGAAAAGGCACTTCAAAATATGAAAGAACTTGGCATAGATAATAGAGTTTTATTGATCAACCATAACCTCTTAACTCCTTTTACCATAGAAACAAAATTTGACCTTGCAATGTCCAACCTGGTTTTCCATAATCTGGGGAAAAATA
This sequence comes from Thermoplasmata archaeon, assembly GCA_021802165.1. Next base: position 2,182 of record JAKAAU010000174.1, on the reverse strand, counting down.
GATTTAAGGCCTATGATAATGTTATCGAATGCCTTAATGGCGGGGCTTATTTTATTCTTATAGACCTTCTGCCTGAACAATCTATAGATATGGATTATTTAAGAAATAGTTTTTCTACAGTTATGGAAATACCCATCACGGGCAATGGGAAATGGGATTTGCAGATGAAGGTATTTCAAAAAATTTAATTGAAAAATAACAAAATATAAAAAAATAAATTATTTTATCTGGAATGCTTTACGAATAATACCAGAATTCCGGCTACCAGAGCAAATAATGCCATCCCATAAACACCTGCTACGAAGGAATGGGTTACAGTCTCAAGCCCTCCAACAACTATAGGGCCAACTGCACCACCGAGGTTACCCAGCCCATTGATAAGGCCTATTGACGCAGCGGAACTTTCCTTTGTAAGTGATTCCTGGGGTATATTCCAGAAAACCGGAAGGAATGTGAATATTCCAATAGCTGATATTGTAAAGAATGCAAAAGATACATAGGCGTTCGATATTGAGAAAGCACTTATTGCAAGCCCTATAAAAGCGATAAAGAATATAATGGCTGTAAGTTTTTTCCTATCACCTTTTCTATCCGAGTACCTCAGTATAAAAATAAGTGCTATAGCTGCAACTATATATGGTATATCAGACAGGAAACTGGAAGAAGCTGCGTTAACATGCGCAAAAGACCCTATAATTGACGGTAGCCATATAGAATACCCATAGAGTGCTGTTACACCGAAGAAATATACAAGTGTTAATAAAATAACATCCGGCTCCATTAATGCCTTCTTCCATGGAACTTTTAAAGCTTTATTTTTTTGTTCAATATCAAGGTCTGCTTCAAGGGCATTTATTTCTTCTTTTTTCATCCATTTTGGTTGTTATGGAAAATCGGTTAGGACTGTCTATAAGATTACTAGTTATACCAGGGGAAGTATACCTTCGATTATAAACAGATATCTCCAGCCAGGATTGTTGCCATAAACAGTAAAAATTTCACCTGAAAGTAAGCCACCAAATATACCGGCAACCGGAATTGCAGCATTGAAAAAGGCATTCGCAACTCCCCTCTCGGACTCAACAAACCATACACCCATAAAGAACATAACTCCTGCATAGAATGGGGCCTCTGCCAATCCAAGAATGAATCTCAGGGCATATATTTCGGGAACGTTCTGAACAAAACCGGTTATAATTGTTATTATTCCCCATGCAGTAAAGGCTATTGCGAAAATTTTTCTTACACCTACTTTGTTTATCCTTAACGTGGTGAACACCTGTGGTATGGCATATGCCACGAAAAACAATGCTGATGCTATGCCTGCAATTAAATCAGCCGATGATTTCGGTACTCCTATATCAGGAAACATCCCTGCAGATATTGCATATGATAAGTTCACCCGGTCTAAAAAATTTATAACGTAGAGAAAAAATAGTATAGGCGCTATCCTTATATATCTCTTCTTCAACGAAGAAGCCACACTAAACTTAGTAGTTTCCATAACAGATAGGATAAATATCTTATATATAAAATGTTACATGGTATCAATGACCATGCATTATATTCTTAGAATGTTCACATACTAAGAATATATAATAGAGGGATTGAAAAAGTACTAGCGGGAAATATCACTTACAATCTCTGGTATATGGTGTGAGCCTATAAGTGCATGCTAATAGTGTATTACTGCTACTATATCTCCGTAGTGAGTCATGAACCAAGTTTTTGATGGGGGCGTAAAAAGCTAACAGTCGATATCATTCATAGATTGACGGAAGAGTACTTTGCTTATCCGGTATTCAATCTATCTCCTCCTTAGTTTCCAGATTAGCATAGAAAGGCATCATAAGTTTCTTTATTTCTCTTTTAATGTTGTAGTCAAATATTTTTGGTTTATACGCCTTAAAAAATTGTACTGGTAAATCACCATCCATCCTCCCTGCAAAGAAGTCTTTCTCAAACAGTTCATAATCGAATGAAATTTTATATCTGCCGTAAGCTTTCCGGGCAATGGCACCGTTCTATCCTTTTCTCCCTTTTCTGACCTTATGTACAGTGTAGAATTTTTATAATCTTCCAGGTTTGCATATATGAGCTCCCTTGCTCTCATACCTGTAGCTCTAAGCATGTCAATCATGCATAGGTTCCTTGCCCAGGTGTATTTTTCCTTCCTGGAAAT
>JAKAAU010000173.1 GCA_021802165.1 Thermoplasmata archaeon | reverse complement strand
AAATATAATAAGGAGACTTAGGGAAACGGGCATTTTATCTCTTAATAAAATTAAAATACATGATATATACAGTGTAACCGGTGACGTAATAAAAGCTAAAAATTTTTATGTATTTATAGGAAGAGCGATGGATGGATATTATAAATCTTCCTTACATGGAGACTGGAAGTTTACTTCCGAGGTGAATAGAAATGATGTGCCGGGAATCATTGAGGCAATGGTAAAATATGATATTGGTATTCTTGATTCAATAGCCATATCTGAAAAAATAAAGAAGGGAGCAATTTAAATGATGTACAGCAGAAACAATGAATCTAACGATATAATAATTGCAGTTATAGTTCTTACAATAGCATTTACACTTATGATCAATGGAGGTCTCAGAGCTGTAAGCGCAAAAACATTTGAAGTACATGTTCTTATAGGATTTTCAGTAACAGTGACTGCTTTCCTAATGCACGAAATGGCCCACAGAACAGTGGCAAGGAGGCTTGGTGCAGTAGCATTCTTCAAGTTATGGCCTGTGGGAATCCTCATGGCACTGGTAACTTCCATATTTGGGTTTATATTTGCGGCCCCGGGAGCAGTTCAGTTTGCAGGTTTATATGACAGGGAAAGTGAGGGTAAAATCGCCCTTGCAGGCCCTGCCACGAATATATTTATAGGAATCATAGCGTTTGTTGCCTTTATGTTCGCTCCCCTGGGAGTCGTTGCAGGAACTATACTTCTATGGGTTGCGTGGTTAAATCTGTGGTTTGCACTGTTCAACTTGATTCCATTCCCACCGCTGGACGGCAGCAAGGTATTCTACTGGAACAGCAAACTCTTTGCAGCAGTATTTTTAATTACCATAGTTCTAAATTTTGTAGATGGATTTTTACCGCAAATATTCGGTCTTTAATAATTTTCCATCAATTTAATAAAAAATATGGTATTCTCTCCAACATCAATTCTATAAGGAATGGAATAGCCTAAAATTTTCCCATCTATATCGCTTTTTATGCTATGACTTTCCACCATGTAGCTCCATAATTCAGAAGAGGGATTTATTATAAGCCCATAGTATAAAGGTTCCTTTGAGGCAACAAAATACTTTTCTTTATCTAACTTCTGGTGTTTATCTCCGAATAATATTTCCATATGGGATAATAATAAGGTATTAAATTAGTTTATGCAATCCACGTTTTCCATGTATGAAAAAGCCGGAATTGATAATATATAAAACTTAAATAGGTTTATTTAATGAAGTCCAAGAGAGTGATTAATATAAACACAAAAGAAACATGTACTTCCTGCGGTATAGGCCTGGTGGAAGTTGGATATTCAATATTTGAGTGCCCCAATTGTGGGGAGGAAATGATTGGTAGGTGCAAACAGTGCAGAGAGCATTCTACAAAATATGAATGCCCGAAATGTGGTTTTATAGGGCCGTGATATTATGGGAGATGTAATGGTTCAGCTGAGAGTGCTTCCGGAATCTGTTGAAATAGACCTTGGTGCGCTTAAAAATGAAATAACTAATGTAATAGACAAGTTGTGCAAGATTAATGAGATAAAGGAAGAAGAAATAGGATTCGGCCTTAGTGCATTGATGTTTTCCGTGATAGTTCCAGACGAGGAGGGAAAAATAGATTCAGTGGAAACTGCAATATCCTCAGTAAAGGGCGTAAGTCAGGTGGACACAAGAGACGTTACATTAATATAAAATGTTGATTTTTTATATTTTGATTATTTTTTATACAGGAATTCTAATACTCATATCATCGGGTTTTCTTTACATTGAATCACACAAATATCACAGTGAGCATATTGTAAATGATTACAGGCCAAAAACACTTGTTATAATGCCTGTACGTGGTATTGATTATTCCCTGGAAAAAAATTTAGAATCGGTCCAGAAACAAAAATACGAGAATTTTCAATTGATATGTGTTATTGATTCTGAACAGGATGATTCATTAAAAATAATCAACAAGCTGGGAATAGGATATATAATAAGTTCGTACAATTGCAGGAAATGCAGCGGGAAAGTAAGAGCCATAAGCACCGCGATTGAAGCATACAAAGATTATGATGTTTATTTGCTTGCCGATTCAGACATAGAGGTAAACAATAACTGGCTTTTGAATATGGTTATGCCACTTAAAAATGCAGATGCCGGTATCTCCACGACGTTTCCATATTTCGAACCAAGGGGAGGTTTCTGGTCCAAGGTGAAGGAAATATGGGGATTTGTGGGAATGGGATTAATGGAATCAAAACTGACAAGATTCGGCTGGGGTGGGTCACTTGGCTTCAAAAGGGAATTAATAGAAGATTCAATGGATTTTTTCAGCGAGCACATATCGGATGATACGGCACTTACCAAAATCTGTAAAAGCAAGGGGAAAAAAATATATTATGTGGATTCTGCCAGACCGGATATATATTCTCCGGATAATTTTGAAGTATTCTTTGAATGGGCAAACAGGCAAACAGCGCTCTCCATATCCGCATCCCCGAAGGTCTATTATTATGGAATGCTGTTTTACGGGTCTTATCTGTTACTCTTCCTATCGTCAATACTCATGGGGATATTTTACAGTGCTTATTACTTTCTCTTTTTAATTCCGTCGGCAATATATATATACAATATGCTCCACAGATTGAAAACTGTAAAACCTGTAAACATAATTGGTGCCATAATACTTCCTGTAATATATATGGTCAACCTCATTATAGCAAAAAGAATGAAAAATATCAAATGGCGTGGAAACACCTACGATATACAGGATAAAAACTTATTATAATATATTACTATCCTTAATAATGAAAACACCGCAGTTGTTCGGCACAAATGGAATCAGAGGGATTCCCAATCAGGATCTGACGCTGGATCTTGCAACAGGCATTGGCAGGTCAATAGGCACATTTTTTAAATCTTCCAGAATAGCAATCGCGCGGGATACTAGAATCAGTGGAGATATGTTTTTATTCGCAGTTGCCTCCGGCGCAATGTCCACCGGATCAGATATAGTGTATATAGGAGTATTACCCACTCCCGGCCTTCAGTATTACTGCAGGGAAAATCATATTCCCGGCATAATGATAACGGCTTCACATAATCCACCGCAGTACAATGGAATAAAGGCAATAGACAGTGACGGTACTGAAATTGATGAGGCAACAGAGGTAAAAATAGAAGATATATACGAAAACAGGAAATATAAACTGGCGGACTGGGATAAGATAGGGAGGTACAGTTACGATAATACAGGTATAGACCTTTATATGAATAGCATTATAACCTCTGTTAATTCAAAAACCATAGCAGAGAGTAATTTGAGGGTGGCAATCGATACGGGCAACGGGGCATCATACTATACAAGCCCGGAGATACTTACAAGGCTCAACTGCCATCCTGTATCACTGAATGCAAATCCTGACGGAAAGTTTTCATCAAGAAATTCAGAGCCGAAACCGGAGAATCTCTCCGATCTTATATCCATAATGAAGACAGGGAAATTCAGCATAGGAATAGCCCATGATGGGGATGCAGATAGATGTGTGTTCATAGATGAAAAGGGCAATTTTGTGGATGGCGACAGGAGTCTGGCACTTATTGTAAAACATACTGTTAAAAGAGGTGATTCTGTTGTCACGCCGGTCAGCAGTTCCGATGCTCTGAGCGAAATATGCACGGAAAAGGGAGCAAAATTAATACTTACAAGGGTAGGAGCACCCATAGTAGCCCGTGCCATGATTGACAATAATGTGACAATAGGGGGAGAAGAGAACGGCGGAATCATATACGGAAAGCACCAGTACTGCAGGGATGGCGCAATGACTATGGCACTGATGCTGGATTTACTTGCCAGGGAGAACAAACCCTTATCAGAGCTTTTGAGGGATATTCCAGAATATTATGTGATAAAAACATCAGTTCCACGTAAAAGGGAATGGGAAGAAATAAAGGAACTCATAACGAAAAAATTCACCGGGAAAATGTTTGATTTTACAGATGGCATAAAAATTTATGATACTGATGGATGGA
>JAKAAU010000172.1 GCA_021802165.1 Thermoplasmata archaeon | reverse complement strand
TTGTTCTGTAAATAACGATTTAAAAATTTTATAGAAAATATGTAAATACACTATTTCATTTGCATTTCTGGAAATTATAAAAAATGTTTATGAATAATCTTAAATAGTTTATAAGTCTTACTTTTCCATGTTTAAAGAAAAACTTCAAAATGTAAAAGAAGGATATACATTTGATGATATGTTACTGAAACCTTTGCATTCATCAATAGAACCAAAAAATGCTGACGTTTCAAGCAGTTTTTCACGGCATATTAAAGTCGGTATACCAATAATTAGCTCACCTATGGATACTGTAACTGAAGACCCAATGGCAATAGCTATGGCACGATATGGTGCACTGGGAATTATTCATAGAAATATGTCATCAAATGAACAGATAGAAATGATTAAAAAGGTTAAAAAAGAAGAAAGCATAATAATAAGGGATGTGTTTTCAATTGACCCGGAAACACCAGTAAATGTTGCAAGGACACTGATGAAAACTAAAAATATAGCCGGTCTTCCGGTTGTATCTTCAGGTAAACTCATCGGTATTTTAACAAAGAGGGACCTGGAATTTTCAGATTCTGAAGGCCCTGTAAAGGATATAATGACCAAAGATGTTATAACTGCAGATCAAAATGTTTCTATAGAGGATGCTAAATACATACTATATAAAAACAGAGTTGAGAAACTTCCACTTGTTGACTCCCGCGGCAGGTTAATGGGATTAATTACAGCAAAGGATATTAAAACACGTGAAAAATTTCCAAACGCCTCTAGGGACGAGCAGGGTCAGTTAATGGTAGGCGCTGCCATAGGCGCATATGATATAGACAGGGCAATAAATCTTGAAAAGGCAGGCTCAGATTTCCTGGTTATAGATACAGCACATGCCCATAACAATAATGTATTATCATCATTGAAGAAGATAAGAAAGGAAATAAGTATAGATATTATCGCTGGAAATATTGCGACTGCTGAAGCTGCAGATGACCTTATCTCAATCGGTGTTGATGGCCTCCGTGTTGGAATAGGCCCAGGGTCTATATGCACCACAAGGATAGTGGCAGGTGTTGGTGTTCCGCAATTAACCGCAATATCGGATGTGGCGGATGCGGCTTCAGGATCAGGTATACCGGTTATTGCAGACGGGGGTATAAGATACTCCGGAGATATGATAAAGGCTCTTGCAGCCGGGGCTTCAACGGTCATGCTGGGGTCCTTGCTTGCAGGTACAGAGGAAAGCCCAGGAACTGAAATGATTATAAACGGTAGAAAATACAAGGCTTACCGTGGAATGGGCTCCATAGGTGCAATTAAAGCTGGAAAATCCGACAGATATGGAAAGCTGGGAAACAATGAATTCATAGCTGAAGGAGTGGAAGGTTCGGTACCATACAGGGGCAAGGTTTCAGAGAATCTTTTCCAGTTTGTTGGTGGCATTAAAACAGGGATGGGATATCTGGGTGCTGCTAATATTCACGAACTCAGGGAAAAGGCAATATTTGTGAAAATTACAAACAACGGATTAAAAGAAAGCCATCCACACGACATTAGAATAGTTTCGGAACCACCGAACTATCAGAATTCCGGAATTTACTGAAACTATTGTCTGATTGACTGTTTTTCTATAACATCTAATTTTAAAGCGCAAATATTTACTATGAAAGCTTTTTATAACAATCTGCATTTTAATACGTATGGACCAAGCCGATATTATAAGAATATTGCAGAATCATGAGATGACCCAGGTTCAAATAGCTGATAAGATAATCGGGAAATATAGCACAGATGACAGATCAAAGGAGGGGTATTTAAAAATCGGAGCCCAGATACTCGTGGAAAATAAACTGGAATTCTTACTAAATGAAATGGTTGAAGAGCATATTATTGGGATAAAAAGAACAAATAATGGGTTAATTGAACAGGTATATTATTATAAACTCTAGCTTTACCTGTAGTATCTTCAAGTTCAATTTAAAACCTTAACTCGCTGATTCTTAGGTAATATATTTTTCATACCTTTTATTTCCTTATCATTTCACTATATTTCAAACAGCAATGTTAATATATTACTATTACCTATTAGGGAATATATGGAGGAATGGGTAAGGAAGGTTCTGGAAGAGGAGGATTTAAAGAATGTTGAGGTCAAGAGGATAGGCAATAATTATTATGCCTACAGTGTGAGCAGTGTGTATGATAAGGAGAAGAAGAGGCCCAGGAAGATATCCGGCAAGTACATCGGGAAAATAACTCAATCTGGAATAATGAGAAAGATTCAAAGAAATATAAGGACGGTATTCGAATACGGGAATTCACAGATAATTTACAGCATATTAAATGATATTGCAGCACCACTGAGGAAATATTTCTCATCTGCCAATGAGATAATGGCCATGGCATCAGTAAAGGCAGTAAGGAATGTTCCACTGAAATACATTGATGATGCATATTTAAAACTGTACATGTCAAGGATAATGGACGCATCATTATCACATTCAACTATAGCAATGAAATTAAGGGAGATAGGTTCAGACTTAAAAGCACAGCATGACTTCTTTAAAGAGATGATTGATGATGGGAATACATATCTATACGATTTATCATCCATATTCTCATACTCGGAGAATACAAACCTTGCAGAGAGGGGTTACAATAAGGAACACATATTCCTTGACCAGATTAATTTCTCATTATTATTCTCAGAGGACAGGAAGCTCCCTGTTGCACTGAAATTATATCCCGGTTCAATAAGGGATGTAAAGACAGTTAAAAAGACAATTGATGAATTCAAATTGTACAATTCAATAATAGTAATGGATCGGGGATTCCTATCCATGGACATGATAAATTACATGTCTGATAATATGAGGTATATACAGCCATTGAGGAGGAATTCAAAGATAATAGACTATTCAATCAATATGGAGGGTTCATTCACATACCGTGGAAGGGGTATAAGGTATGGTTCTATCAAATATGGTAATTATACACTGTACATATACGAGGATGCAAGATTAAGAGGAGAGGAAATATCCAATTCAATAGTTGCAAGGGCTGTCAATCCTGAAATAAAAGTACATGAGGAGAGGTTAGGCAAAATATCATTGATATCAAACCTTGGTAAATCCCCTGATGAGATATATTTGATATACAAGGAAAGGGAAGATATAGAGCAGTGCTTTGATGCAATGAAGAACGAAATGGAGAATGATAAAACATATTTGAGGGACAATGATGCCATTAGGGGCTATTTCTTCGTATCATTCATTGCACTGTACATACATTACAGAATACTTGAGATATTACGAATCAATGATTTGATAGGGAAGTACTCTGTGAATGAATTACTTTTTGAACTGTCAAAGGTCTATGCAGTACAGTACTCTGATGATAAGATAGAGTTCAATGAGATTCCCAAAAGGGTTGAATCACTGATTAATAAAATAAACATGGGCATATTACCTAAGAATTAGCGAGTTAAGGTTAATAATAAACTGAAAATAATAATATTAATATAGTATACTATTTAAAGATCACTTAAATAAAGACAGAAAGCCTAAACCGAAGGTGAAGTTAAACAACAAGAAATTGAAATATATCATAAATCAGAAAAAGAAGGGAATTTCATCTGCTGAATTAGCAGCAATATACAGGGTGAGTACAAGATACATCAATAAGATCTATTAGATCGTGTACCATATTTTGTGTATTTATGAAAGGTACCTCTTGTTGAACATCTCTTTAATCTCATCATGGCATTTATAGTATCCGTTCTTTATTCCAGGATTCTCCTCTAAATACGGGTCATGCTCTATTTTCATAAGTGCTTCCAGCTTTTCCTTCACTGTCTGTTCTATTATATCCTCTACATTCGATATGTTTATATTGTCATATTCCATATTTTATTACCTCCTTGAGTTCAGAAGAGGTATTTCTCCCTGTTATTTAATGATCAATTCATTGGTAACAGGGGGTTTATATTTACACATAATATGGCACACAACCGATAAACTTGAGGATAATGTTAATCAATGATTTTATTTTGTATTTCAACTTAAAAA
>JAKAAU010000171.1 GCA_021802165.1 Thermoplasmata archaeon | reverse complement strand
GCAAGGATAAACCACTTTGAGAGATATATAATGAATAAATTTCAGCGTTTTTGGCATCCTCTGCACTCCCCATATCAAACGGGATCTGAACTCCATTTATGGAAAGGGTCGAGATCAGTGCTGGTAGTTCATCCCTTGATGAAATTTCCAGTTTTTTCATTAAATCCTCTATGGGTTCGAACTTTAATTCTTCCAGTCTTTTGGTGTCCATTGCAGATCTGTAGAAGTCTCCAAGCATTTTCTCGTCACTGTTTTCCGGATGTTTTTGTGAATCTTCCAGTATTTTTCTCAGTAAATACATATTCTTTTCATAGAGCATATCAAAGGCGCCGTATCTTGCCTTGTCCTCAGGTATGGGAGTCTGTTCCAGCCATTTTCCATTACAGTATCTGTAAAAATCCGATAGTGGATTCATGGAAGCATCCATATAATCCTTTGAAAAACCTATATATCTGTTTAAAATTTCTTTGGGGTTATCCATTTATGCCAATGCGGGAATTTTATTTAATATTTTGCCGTGGCCTATCTCCTCTCTGATCTACCCATTTAAGGGCACGGGTGACTGCTTCTTTCCATTGAACATATCTCTGCACCACTTCATTGGTTTCAATTAAAGGGACATATTCCTTTTCTATTCTGGCCATTTCAGGTATATCATTGATCCCCCAGAAACCTCTAGCTATGCCAGCAATGTATGCGGTCCCTGCGGCCGTGACCTCAGGGGAGTGAGTTTTTATTACATTTATTCCTGACAGGTCTGCCTGGGTCTGCATCAAAAAATTGCTCATGGATAATCCTCCATCTACCCTGACATCCTTGATTGCAGATACTTTTTTCATCTCCCTCAAAACATCCTCGGTCTGGAACGCCACAGATTCATATGCCATTCTTGCAAAATCCTTTCTTCCAGTAGCACCATTCATCCCAATAATAAGTGCCCTGGCATCAGGATCCCAGTATGGAGAACCCAGTCCCGAAAAGGCTGGAACAAGAAAGGTATTCTGTGGCCATGCCGTTTGTGCCATTTCTTCAAATTTAGAGAAAGATTTTACATTGAGTAAATTTTTGACCCAGTCAACTGCGAATCCGGCACTGAAAACGCTTCCCTCCAGCGCATAGTTTATCTTTCTTCCATGGAGCCCGTAGGCCACGGTGTTGATCAGTGTTCCTGAGTGTGGAAGGGCAGTGCCTGTATTAAGCATTGTAAATGATCCCGTTCCGTATGTAATTTTTGCCATACCCTGAGAGGTTGAGGAATGGCCGAACAATGCTGATTGCTGGTCCCCGATAATTGAATATACAGGAATTTTTTCATTTTTGGAGATGGAAATATTGCCGAATTCATTAAGTGATGGAAATACATCAGGCAGGAGAATATCGGGAACGGTGAACATGGATAATAAATCTGAATCCCATTCAAGCTTTCTGATATCGAAAAGCATGGTTCTGGATGCATTGGTATAATCAGTAGAGCACGGATGTGAACTGTCAAGGTTGTAAAGGACCCATGAATCGACAGTGCCAAAAATCAGGTCTCCATTCATTGCTGATATTCTTGCGCCCTCTACATTGTCCAGGATCCATTTTATTTTCCCTGCACTGAAGTATGGATCAAGTCTTAGCCCTGTTTTTCTTGCTATTTCCTTTTCCGAATCAGAAAGTCCTTTCATGATAGTTTCAGTTCTACGGTCCTGCCATAAAATTGCGTTGTAAACAGGTATGCCCGTGTTCCGGTTCCATATAATAGCCGTTTCACGCTGATTTGTAATTCCAGCACAATTGATCTCTGATGCAGATATACCGGCACCTTTTATTGCCATTGATATGGATGTTTTTATTGCAGAGATGATATAATAAGGGTCCTGTTCCACCCAGCCTTCCTGGGGGTAAATTGTTTTCATCCTTATAGTGTACTTTGATACTATATTTCCTTCAGTATCAAATATAACTGCCTTTGAATTTGTCGTTCCCGCATCTATTGAAAGTATGTATTCATTTACCGTGAAAAATCACCATCATATGTCTGATCGGAGACCCGTATCTATGGATATCACTCACGGTAAACTGGGGTAATATCCATATTTGCTGTATAATTTATAACACATATAAATTCTAGATCTTTTTTTCCAGTGTTTCCAAGCTCGTGTTCAAATCTTGTATCGATGAAGATGAAATCCCCTGCTGCAAGCTTCATCTCCTCTCCATTGACTGTGGCATTGCATTTTCCTTTAATTATGTAAAGGCTTTCAAAATAATCATGGTAATGCAGCTGTATGAATCCACCCGGTTTTATGATAAACCGTCTCATTGCATATGCTTTTTCCTGTTGATCCGTTATGAGCCACTGTATGTACGTATCCTTTGAATTTCCAACCTTTACCTCCTTTGCCGGTACATCCTCTATATTTCCCTTATAATATCCGTTCATCAATTTGTATTCAGATATTGTTAATAAATTATTCTTTAGACCGGTAACATCCTCCCATAAGGCATGGGGATTCCCGCCTTCAGGTTAGAACATAATACCGTAATAAGGCGTATAAAGTCTGTATAAATAGTCCAAAAATAATATAAATTCAGAAAAGTTTTCTTGCTGCAGAATCAAGACCTTCAAATGTCATGGGGTGCTGGTGTGCCATCTCGGCAAAATCTCTTGCATTCAATCCCTTATGAATTCCAAGTGCAATTTCATTAATAAGATTCCCTGCATCGTTTCCAATTATATACCCACCTATTATTTTGAGGTTCCTGTCAAAGATCATGGTTATCTCCCCGCATGTTTCATTATGGATTTCTGCCATACTGTCATCAATCATATGATATGTGGCTGTACTGTAATCAATATTTCTTTCCCTTGCTACCTGTGGAGTGATTCCAACAAAGGACATATTAGGTATTGAAAAAAGGGTAAAAGGAACAGAATCGCTGTCAAAACGCTCTACCTGAGTGTCACCGGCCATAATATTTGCTGCTGCTACTAATGACTGCCTCTTTGCTGCATGGAACAGCGGTGTTATACCGTTGACGTCCCCGGTAGCGTATATATGCGGAATATTGGTCTGCATGGATGAGTTTACCGTGATTCCTTTCCTAGTGACCTCGATACCGCGCTCTTCGGTTCCCTGAGGGATCAATGGTTCCCTCCCCGTTGCCATCATGACAATATCCGATGTTATGGCACTTTTTTCTCCATTTTCATTTACTATTATGGTTTTAAACCTATCCCCATATTTTTCTATTGATTTGACCTCGTTGTTGAGATTTATATTCATTTCCGGTAGCATGCCTGTCAGTCTGTCCACAATTTGAGGGTCCATGTCTGTGAGGAGCCGATCCGATCTTTCTATTAATGTAACCCTGGATCCGAGAACTGACATGAATGATGCTGTTTCAACGCCTATATATCCGCCGCCTATGACTGTTATTGATTTTGGAATGCTTTTTACCGGAGGATCAATTTTAAATAAATCTGCACTGGTTATGGCGTATTCGGCTCCCGGAATTTTCAGTTTGTATGTATAGGCACCTGAACCTATAATCAGATATTTGAATCTCAATCTTAATTTATCTTTACCGGTATCAACTTCAATGGTATGTATATCCAGAATCCTTGCAGTACCCTTTACGATCTTGAGCCCAGCTTCCTCCAGTTCCTTACCGTGTAATCCGTAACGGAGTTCCTGCACATGATCTTTCCTTTTGATTATGTCACCATAATCGATCTTGAAATCTGAAAACTCCTTCAAAATTTTATAATTATGGACTGTTTCAATGATCGCCTTTGACGGTACACATCCTTCTGATAGGCAGTTACCGGACATCACGCCTTTTTCATCGATCATAATCACACTGTAGCCCGAACGCTTTAACCTGAACGCAGCTGGATATGATGCTCCGCCGGCGCCTATTGTAACAACATCGTATTCTTCCATTATTTCTGATACCTGTATTTTATAAAAACCTGTTTAATTTGGGCAGTAATGTGGTAATCCGTTCCCTAAATATTATGCATTACTAGGCATTTCTTTCTTGCAGTCGCTGATCATTCTCAATGATTACATGATCTGGATGGTACAGGTAATCATTCTTCATTGAATGCCAGGAGGCA
>JAKAAU010000170.1 GCA_021802165.1 Thermoplasmata archaeon | reverse complement strand
TTTATATTCGCATTTTATATAATATTCAACTTCTTTGCATTTTCTTCGTCTGTTTACAGCGTGGAGAAATCAATAATTCCGGTAATGCGGAATATGTCCCTTACATTTATATCCAGCCCGATATTTATTAAGTCAGCAGTCTTTGCATTGATTGGAAAAAAGACTTCATTTAAAGTTACACCAAAAGAAGATTCTTCCAGAATTCCGTTAAAAGGTGTATGGGCACAGCTTTTAATATTTTTTATAACCGGTATAGGGTTCATTTACTCAGTATACAGATACCTGATTTCAGGTACTCTGGAGTATTTATTAAATGGAATTTTTATGCTGTATTTCTTTTCTTTAAGCTCTACCCTGTTTTATTATAACAGATAACGTATACCTCTTTTCCCAGAAAGTATCTGGAATATGCGCTATATTTTCCGGCACATAATAATTTTATGTGATAAACTTATTAATTATATAAAATATTTTGTCATAATTTATATACTTTAACATTATTGCTCTTTATGAGTTTTAAGGCTCTTGTTTTATTTGGTTCATCTACAGATTTACTTGAATCTTCTTTTTCTTCCACTTTGCGCCTTGTTGAATCCTTCGATATAGATTCTGTCAAAATTTTATATTCATCATTTGCAGAGGATCAATGCATTAAATTAAAAGAACTACTTCAGAAAGTCCTGAAAGGCGAATGCATAACGATAGCTAGCGAACAAATTAATGAAAGCGGATATGAAACACAATTCGACAGATTAATAGATAGCAACACTATCCTAAGCCCTACATCAGGTTCAAAGTTTTATGCTTTCGTATCCACAAAAATAGCAGTGGAGAAAAACACAACTATAATCCATACCATGTTTCCTTTCGGGCCGTGGAAGGGAATGTTTTACCCCTTTGTTCCCAGATTCTTCCAGCCAGTAAAAACAATAAATGGAGACATACAACCTCAAGAAAAAGTAAGGAATATATTCGACAATGAGGAAGCAGTTAAAAAGAGCATCAGCGGGTTTACCTATCAGAAACTCGGAGCGTCTAAAATAAGTTTCAGGGTGGGCAATATGGCATTAAAATTAAACTTAAACAACCCGCTGAATTATTATGATGGAACACCAAATGTTTCAACCTCTCTGGGAATAAGCAAAAATGGGGCTATGTCCTTAAACAAAAGCGATTCTGACAGTATAATTAAATTCCAGTTTGAAAATAAAGCTAAAAATTTTAACTTATCTTACAATAAAGATGGTGAATTCAGGCAAATTGAAAGGGGGGCTTTTCAGGATATGAAAAATTTAATTAAAATAGCGATAGATGCCGATCTGGAAAATCTCAATAAGGATAACTCAGGAAGAAATGCTATATCACCTGCAGATATTATCGGGCTTCTAGGGTTCGAAGATATAAAAGTTGAAGGTGAAAATCTAATGGAACGGCCCGTAGAAAATCTCGGAGATCAGGTTAAAGGCATTGTTGTGGACACAAATCTTGTTTACTCTGGCATCTTAATGTACAAGGGCATGAAAATGATGATTCCATACTGTACCTATGTTGAAATAGCCAACAGAAGATCAGAATTGCTAAAATATGACCCGGATAACAGAATTAAATATGTATACGGCACGTTTCTCTGGGAAAGTTTAACCGAATTGATGAATCGCAATCAAATGCTGCGTACCGAGGCTTTTTTCTGTGATGGAGTTATTCCAATGATTGACCCGCTTCTGATAAAAGACTGTGCAATAGTGACCAGGGACGAGGGTGCTTACAGACACTGGCTGGACATTTTCCCGAGAAATGTTATGGTAATGAAAGCTACACAGAATGTGTCTGAAAATCGGGCAAAAATTGTATTTGCTTTAATGTTGCTTTCTTCAATGATAAGGGAATTAAAATTCTCCAATTATAATTGAGTTATAGATTATTTCTTAATTATAAGAAAATTAATTTAAATTATTACAATGTTTATTAAAATAATCTTCTAAAAATTCTGAAATTTTAGAATTTTCAAAGTCCATGTATTGATTAATTATCATGCACACATCCTCCTTTGAATCAATGCCTTCAAGTATTTTTGTAGCTTCTTCAGTCCTGTTAACTGCAGATAATATGCATGCCTTTTCTATAGCGTATAAAGCATGTATAATATTTTCTTCTTTATCAGGAAGAGTGTTCAGCAATTGAATTATTTTCTCATGATAATTCTTTGTGATTGAATCTTCTATTGCCGGATTCAATATATCGGAGATATCTTCAATATCATCTTCCATTTCAACAGCCCTGCCAAGGTATTCAACAGCTTTATCGTATAAGCCCATGTTAGCATAAACAGTGTAATATGCCCTTTCTATTTCAGGGCCTTTATCCAGTTTTGAAATCCTGTTCAGAATATCTACAGGTTCATCTTTTACACCATTATGGGAAAGCTCAATTGCATAATTAATTCCGTATTGTATAGAATCCGGTTGTTTATCGTATAGTGTTTTAATTGGCAGCAATGCATCTGCATGTTCCCCTTTTTCAGAGAGGGCATAGAATTTATAAAAGATAAAAGTTTCTTCCTCAGGGTATTTTCTGGCATTTTCCTCTATAATGGATAATGCAAGGTCATATTGTGCGGTTGTTACAAGCATCTTTATATATTCTTCATTGGCCTCAATATTGTTGTTTCTTTTTATATATTCCTTAAATATACCGTTACCCATATCGTATTTCTGTTCAATATAGTACACTTTTGCAAGATTTGATGCCATATCAAGGTTATCCAGAGCGCTATTATAGAAATCTTTTGCAATTTTCTCAGCATTATCCATATCCCCATTATCGAGTAGAAAATCGGTAATTCTTACCAGGTAATCCGTATCAGCAGTATTTTTAAAAGCATCTAATAGAGCCTTGGTAAATTCAAATGCACCTCCTGTTGCCAGTTTAAGCTCAACCATCAGGTCATTTGTGATTTTATCGTTTTTCCTGAAACGCAGGGACAATTTTAATTCTCTTTCTGCCATTTTATAGTTTCCAGCATCAAGGTATAGTTCCGCCAGGTCTCTGTGCCCATCCGGATCAGATGGGTTTTTCTCCAGGGATAACTTGTATGCGGATATTGCATCTTCTGTCCTTCCTAAATTGTTAAGTGCCTTTGCACGGTTATAATAGGAAAATTCATAATCATTATCGACTTTTATTGCCTTGTCCGCAAGTTCAAGAGCTTTTTCATCTTCTCCCATCTGCAAATAACATAAACTTTCCATGGAG
Source organism: Thermoplasmata archaeon (assembly GCA_021802165.1). Next base: position 859 of record JAKAAU010000170.1, on the reverse strand, counting down.
TAATGTGATGCGTCACCGGGGTCCAGTGTTTCTATAAACTCCAGTTCCTTTATAGTTTCCTCAAAATCGCCGCTGTGGAATAATATATCAGATTTGAAATCATGGAGATCAACGTTCCTGGGCAATATTGAAATTGCCCGGTTTATGGCTTCTAATGCTCCGGCGAAATCATCAGCCTCAAATAATTTCTGGGCTTTCTCTGTCAGTTCATAAACATTTTTATTATCAGTGCGAAACATAGAACTTAATTTATGAATGCATTATTATGTTTTCTAATAACCTGAGTTCAATTTTTTTCCCCTGCATGGTAAAAGTTATATCTAACAGAAATTGAAATTTTCCAGTGCCACAGGATTAAATAAAAATATAATCCATCATCTCTTTTGATATTCCCGTCTCTTTTGCATAATTTTCAACATCATTTGATAATATTATTTCATGTGCATTTTTCATAGCAATATCCTGCTGTTCCTGATTAATATTTTTCCACCCGGAAAATAAGAGTATTTCTTCATTTGAATTGTGTTCTGTGAGAGTTTTATAAAATAGGGGCAACCGTACATTGAATAAGGGATTCTCACTCAATTTCCATTTATATAAATTATTGAACAGCGTTTCTATCAATTTATGATCTGCGATGAGAGTACTTATTAATTTTGATGTGGAACTATCGTTCTCCTTTAATAGTGGAAATACTACAGTTTCTTCAATGTTAACATGAATATTTAGTAGAAATTTATTGAAATCTATTAATTCAGCGCTGCCTTTCTGGAGTATATTATTATAAGCTATTATTCTGATTCCAGAATGTTCGACCATAAGCAATTCTACTGTATCCATTAATATACATTCTACTGGC
>JAKAAU010000169.1 GCA_021802165.1 Thermoplasmata archaeon | reverse complement strand
ATAGCATAATTTATTTTACTGACATCCGATGGTACTCTTACAGCAAAAGATTCCTTCTCACTTATTCCCGGATAGGATAACCATATGGATGGACCATTAACCGCTGCCCTGGTTCCGGACCCCGATACCATTCTTGCATATCTGGAAACAATGCTGTCATCCTTTCCCGCCTCATCCCCGTATACATTCTTTATTATGCTTCTGGCCACTGCCGATGCAACCGCCGATGATTCACTCATACCCTTTGCTTCCTTATACTTCCTGTATCTCTTTATGTAGAATGAGAATGATCCTTTTATATCAGTATTCTTCCTGAAAAATTCCAGGGGTTTTCTGTATCTCTCAATATACCTATCAGCAGGTTTCCCGTCCAGGACAACAATATCCTTATTGCCGTCTGCCTTATAACGGCAAGCACTGAAAATCAGAGAAAAATCGGTATTGAAGGAAATAGATGGATTGTATGCAATATTGTAATAACTGTCGTAATAACCTAGGAATTTTTCAAATGCCTTGATTGGATAGCTGTAACCTATGGAGATTCTATCATTTTCAGGTTCGGGATTATATTCGTTAAGTGGTCTGTATATACCCGCATCGGAAAGTTTCCTCTTGATTGCTTCCCCTTCAAATCTGTAATCCATAATAAGGTTATAATAACATTTAATAAAAACTTCACATAAAGCCTAACCATAGAAGTAATATTCCTATGAATTCTGCATAGTAAAGAAACACTGGTACTTTTACTATGAATAATGTTCCGGCTACTGAAACCACCAGTACACCGGCTATGATGCTCAAAAGCTTGTTGCTATGAAACTTCTTATAGCTGATTGCAGCGATTATTATTATGAACACTGCAGCTGGGAATGTAACTGCAGATGATGATAATGTTACACCCAAGGGAAGGACTCCGAAGACAATATGGCTTCTTATTATATCTCCTACGGGATAGAGTACCAGAGTTATAATGAGAAATATAGTTGCTATTACTGAATAGATATAATAATAATTGAGGAATTTTTTATTGCCGAATAATGCGAAAGAACCTAAGGCAAGGAACTGTACCAGTATTGCCACAAGGAAGAGATAAAAATCTATGAGGAATCTAGAGTAAATGTTATTTGCCATAAGTATTTCAAGAAATACCGCAATAGTAAATACAATCAGTCCTGAAGACCAGTACAGAAGATTCAACTGCTTCTTTGCAAGATATTTTCTTACAATAAAAAAGGTTAAGCCCGCGCTGAGGAGGAATATGACTATGGTAGAGAACGTTACAAAGGCAGCGGAAACTAGTGAAAACATAATATATTATTGCAACTTGGAATATAAATATTCATTTTCCATAAAATTGCCTGGTCGTACTGATTGTTTACAAAATTAACATATTAATGTTTATTATATATGTGTTATTTTATTATAAATATGATATAATTCCTGAGTTCCCTGACTACATGCTAATTTTATAGGCATTCCATCTTATTATTCACAATATTTTTTACATAAAATTAATATATAATTATGTTGTATAATTTTAGTGAATAAAAAGATATTATTCTTTGTATTCGCTGTAACCATTATTGTCTTATTGCCATCCACCGTGTTTGCTTCAACTATTATTCAGCAAACGTATGGCATCAAAACAGAACCAACAGCGAATCCATTCATACTTGCAGGAGGTCCCAATTACGCGGTGGCCAATCAGTTAGGTTTTGCAACCATATCAGGGAGCAGAAATAGAATATCATTTGGATATGTCAATAATTCCCTGGTAGAATTGATTAATGTCGCAGAAATCGTCAATAATACAAATCTAAAGAATAATAATATGTACGTAGACCTATCGCTCAGTAGCAGTGCCTATTCAAACATCACTGTATATTACAGTTCAACACCCGTCCCATTTCAGGATATATTTCCAACACTTGCACAGCTTGGAACAGCAATTAATACTACTGGATCGGGAATAATTGAACCGGCAACTCTGGTAATAGGTGATAATACAACATCTTCAGCTTCTACATGGTATCTATCAGTGGTGCTCACAGGTAATGTTCAGAGTGCAATACTCACATTGAGTTATTATATAAAATAAAAATAAATCATTGTCCATTTATTACACTCAATATTATCTTGGCAAATTTGTAAAATGTTCTATCATTATATTCTCTTCCCGTAGCCGTTCTTCCCTGCTTGTTGCGTATTTACTGGTATCCACAGTGCATAGAATATCATCCATTTTTCCCTCTATTATGTCAAGCCTGACACCGCCTTGCTCCCTATGCGGATATGCTATGATTGAATCTCCCATGAAATCATCTGAAATGGAATTGATGGATATCACCGGTATTCTGTTCTCCAGTGCCCTTGTCTTGACATACCAGTGCCATTCCCTGTGGAAATCCCTTCTGATTAGTGATGGATTGAATATAACATCGCAGCGTTCCCTGAAAAGCATTCTGGCATAATCAGGGAAGTCAAGGTCATAGCACACAAGTATGCCTGCCCTATAATTTCCTATGTTAAAAATTTTTAATTCATTTCCGGGGGTGTATTTTGCAGTTTCAGCTTTATATAGATTGATTTTATCCTGCCACCCAATAATTTGTTTGTTCTTTATTATAAATGACCTGTTGAAGAGGAATCTCTCCTCAATAGAAAGGCTGCCGAGGATAACAGTATTGTCGAACTTAATGGAATCCAGTATCCTGTCCAGATCATTGCTGTTTACCTTAGTCGTAATGAATTTTTCAGGGAATACAAGAATTTCATCTGACTCTGGCTTCATTGATGATAGATATTCTATGGCATCATCCATTGACATTCGCCTTGACTGAACCCCCCTGATTTTCAATATCATAGTTTTTGATGTTCGGCACTTATTTTAACTTTTATTTTTAAGTATACTGGCAAAGCGTTCTGCATCATTGACAGTATCTATATCCATCAATGAATTATTAGGTGCCTCTATTCCAGTAAAATCATCTATATGATTCATTATGACCGACTTTCCCCCACGGTCACCCTTAAGCTGAAGAAGTTCATTGAAATACTTTCTGGAAAATATTACGGGGCTTGCCGGTACACCCTTGAGTAAAAATCCGGCTATTCCATTTCCATTGTCATTAAAATGATCTATTAAATCGTTCAAATAATTCGAGGTCATCATGGGAATATCTCCGGGAATAATCATGGCAGCGTCTGAATCATCTGAAATATTCATTATTCCAAGAATTATGGATGCAGACATTCCGTTTTCATAATTATTGTTCCATATTGTCTTGAATCCTAGGGTCTCGGCATATTTCTTTAAATCATTATTCCGTAGCACAATCAATCTTTCATTAAATTTAGTTTTAATTACGCTTTCTATTATATAAGCTATTATCGGTCTGTAGTTAACCATATACATAAGTTTGTCGGAACCGAATCTTTCACCCTTGCCAGAGGCAGTTATTATTGCTGAAATATTTGGCATGAGCTAATATTATCTTTATGTAAATATATCTTGGGTTTTATGGCATTTTAACTATGAATTCAAAATTATATTGATAGATCAATCAGGTTGTTGATTCATGATATTATATTGTGGCACTCCTTAAGATAAAACTTTTAATTATCCCGATTGGGTATGTATATAGTTTCTTTAAATCCCGGTATATGAATAGGTAAATAACATCAATAATGATTTTTAATGCATTTTATTATTTTTTCTATGCCCCCTTCCAGTGGCGCGGGATTTTTGATAATAGTATCTTCGGCTATCAGGCTGTCAGCCTCATCCACTATATATTTTTCATTCCTGTAATTTATTTTTTTCCCTGTACTATTTTCAATTAATTTAATTAATTCATTTACAGATGTTCCTTTTCCTGATCCAACATCAAACTCTCCAGGTGCAATTTTGTTATTTATTATATCATTAACCAGTTTTACAACATCTCCCACATATAGATAATCCCTGATGTGTGTACCATCTCCATAAACAGTTGCAGTTTCATTGTTCAATGCAGCTTTGGTGAATAGATATACTGCGCCTTTTTTTGCATTTTCTCCATATATATTATAAAATTTTAAAATGAAATAATCCAGATTGTAAAGGTTATTATATAATTTAATCCATTCAACACTG
>JAKAAU010000168.1 GCA_021802165.1 Thermoplasmata archaeon | reverse complement strand
TGGCAGGTGGTTCAGTCTCATTTAATAAATCTGAGCGCACATAACTATATAAAATTCAAATTCTTTAAAGACAAAGATTACATTAACTCAGCATATGTAGTTATATGAAAGCCCATATTGTCTTCCTTCATCACCCGGGTATTTATGACTTCAGGAAGGGGATGTTATATCTTCAACCATTAACTTTCTGCGATTACAGGGTGTATAGCAAGTATGTACTTCCGCCATGCCTTATAATAAGTGGATAACAATAGTTAATTTCAATTGCAACTTATCCATACCTGTTCATGATATTCAATATTAAAATTACTGGGAAAAAGGTATTATTTGCAGGAGGTGGAAAAATTGCAGAAGCGAAAATAAAAAAACTTATAAAAGAATCTCCGGAAATTTCTGTAATTGCACCGGAAGTGACAGAGTATATAAGAACCCTGGGCAAAGGGGGGAAGATAAATATCATTGAAAGGGAAATAAGAATTGATGATATTACAGAGAACTATTTTCTTGTCATATGTGCCACCAGTAATCAGGGATTAAACAGGAAGATATCAATAGAGTGCAGGAAATTAGGAATTTTGCATGATGATCTCAGCAACCATAGGAATTCAGATATAATGATGGTGGCCAGTACCATAATTGGCAATCTAACATTATCTATAAGCACAGATGGAATGGCTCCGGCCATCGCCAGGCGGTTGAAAACTGAACTGGAGGAGGACTTAATACACAATAGCAATAATTTTGAAGAAGACATAAAAACAATATATAATAAAAAAATGTAGATGCATGAAAACTATAGGAAATAAACAGATCTATGAGAATATGGAGGAGATACTTGACCCTGCACATACCATGCTTGTGAACTGGGATATTCAGAACGGGCTGGTAAAGAATATATTCAACAAAGATGAATTCGTTTCTAATGTAAAGAAATTAACAGCCACATCCAGAGAACATGGCGTAGCGGTTTTGTATACAAAGATAACGCCGCTTCCATTCAAATACATGGCCCCTTCCAACATATACAGCTATATGAAAAGATTCGGTGTTGATGACCCGTCAAAACTTCCTGTATTTATGGCCCCCGGGTCCGAAGATGCAGAAATATACAGGGAACTGGCTCCTGAAAAGGATGATTATGTATTGAATAAACATACTGCCAGCGTATTTACCGGAACCAATGTTGAGAATATGCTTAAGGGTGCAGGAATAACTACCCTGGTATTCACAGGAATTGCTACAGAGATTGGAGTGGAATCAAGTGTCAGAGATGCTATAAACCATGGTTATTACACTGTAGTCGCATCAGATTCATGTTCTTCCCATAGCAAGGAAATGCATGAAATTTCACTTAAATCTATGTCTGCTGTAACGACAGTAATGGATACAGAATCTATAATAAATATAATAAAGAAGAAATAATTTTATTTATCAACAGCTGAATTAAAGTTTATATTTTTCATTTTTCCTTTTAATGATAGGTCCATAACTACTACAATAATTATGTACAATGCCATAATAATAAGTGTGTATGTGAATGGAAATGCCAGGGTAGAAATGGCGTAATACAGAGCAATAAGTATTATAATTGTTGAGACAGATGGGATTAAAATATCAAAGGTAAAATTTTTATGAACCTTTGATAGCCCGGAATTCACAATCATGTGGATGATTAATGTAGCAAGTGTGCTTATGGTTGCATAGAATATGAACTGGTTCAAAAATCCATTTACATTAAATGAACTGTAAAATATATAGGTAGAAATTCCACCTACAGCGATAAAAATCCCGAGAAGGAGGAAAAGTGCATTTTGCGGCGCGTTATGCTTATTTAATTTTGAAAATGCAGGTGGCAGGTAACCGTCACGTGCCATAGAATATATGTTCCGTGTTATAGCCGTGCCTATTGTATTGAACAGCGTGTAAATTATAAAAAAGTTGAAAGCCAGGAAGAACATGGAAGTATATAGCCCTATATGTGATTTTATGACAATAAATGCAGGGATAACGGTGTCTGAAAAACTGGACATGTTGCTAAGGCCGAATCCTACTACCAGTGCATAGGAAATTAGAAGGTCAAGCACCCCGATGATCAACAGCATAGCTACTATTGCTATACCTATATTTTTTCTCGGGGCCTGTGCCTCTTCGCCAAGTGGTACAATAGAACCATATCCAGTATATGCAAGAAAACTTCCTGTTATGAACCCGAGGAACAGGTTCTTATATCCTGATATAGGTGTAAACACAGAAAGGGTATTGTCCCTGGATGTCACTATAATTATAATAGAAATTGAAACAACAAATATTATCTCCACCACATTTATAATTATCTGTGATTTAAACGATGGGACAATACCTTTGTAAATTGCATAAAATGAAGGTATGCTGATAGCGATTACCAGTATAATTCCATAATAATATGGTACGTTTACACCGGTAAGATATAGGATAGCTGGATTGAATATCATTATAAAAAATGATAGAATGAATATGAGATTTGCCAGCTGGTATATAAGGTACAGGTAACTGGTAATGAATCCTGCGTGGTTCCCCAATGAGTATCCGGAATATCCATAATAACCCCTTGCACTTGCAGTTCTTTTAGAAAACTGGTAAAGAGTATTTCCGGTGAGGAGTGATGCAATTAACCCTATAAGGAAAGCTAATGGGCTTGCCCCCTCAGCAAATGCTGCAACACTTATGATTCCGTCAAATGTAAATAATGGAGATAATTGCCCCATGCCCTGAAAAATTAATCCATGAAGTGATATGGCGTTTGATTTTAATTGATTTTCCATATGCCCGTATCATTTTATTATATATAAAAATAAGTTAAACTATACATTAAAGTATAATATATATGTATATATATAGAAAATTAAAACAGCAAAATCGAAATATTTAAACAGCGAATTTATTTATAAGCTTTAATGGACATTAAAAAATATATCAGGTTGAAAAACGATATTGAAACTGTAATAGGAATAATAATTGGATTTGTATTTGGTGCAAAATTTGTTGCATTTTTATATCCATATCTGTTGCATTATTCCACCGCGGGCATAACCATTTCGCAAAGTGTCTATGCTCCAATTATTGCACTGGTTACAGGCATAATTTTATTTTTTGGCATAAGGACACTTGCATACCTTATTTCCTCAATGTTTCTTGGAGCGGGTATAGGAATAGCACTGTTTGAGTTTACCGGGTTTAACATGTTGTCGACTTTAATATTGATATCACACGCAATGCTGACTATGCTGGTTTAATTCTTATAAATCCCGGAACCGGCATTCCATAATATTAATTATGTGAATATATTCATAAAATAGGAAATATATAAATAAAGATATGAAATAAATTGTTGTGATTTTATATGGGATTTGTTGACCCGTTAGCTGTGATGCTATTAAGTTTGGGTGTAAGTGCAGGCTTGATTTCCGCGTTTTTTTATCAAGTCGCAAAGGGTAGAGATGTGAAAGAGTTAGTAGTTCCAGCCTTTATCTTTGGTGGTTTTGATTTTATGTCCGGGTTTGAAATGTCTGAGTTCTGGCCATTGCCCGGTTCATACAATATGCTATTTGGAGACCCTATTATGATACTTGGAATGCTGCTTATTGCAGGTTCCATAATGATCTACAAAGGGTATAATTTAAGGACTCTTTCAATTCCCGGAGTAATGTTAGGAGTGTACCTATTTATTGAAAGTGCAGCAATGGTTAATTTTAAGCTGGAAAGCGGCGATAATTTGTTTGCTGCAATGGGGCTCTATATAATGAGTGGCATATCTGCGGTCTACTCGGTTGTTTTATTTGCAAAGCCGGAAAAAGACAGGAAGTACCTTTATTATGTTGCGTTCATATTGCTTGCGCTTACCGCCCTAATTGCACTGTTCATTGGATATGAAGCCATATATGGGCATTTGCAGGCACCACCGTAGGCATATTATATATTTTTTACCGGGTATTTAGATTTTATATGTTTTATATTTTTATAATTTATATAATTAGCATATAAAAAAACATATATATGGAATCCGGTTAAAGATAGTAGATGTTTAAATGCAATATGATTTAATAGACCTGATTGCATGCCCTATGTGCAGGGGCAATTCATTTTCTAAATCCGTAATTAGAGAAGAAGGTGATAATGTTATAAT
>JAKAAU010000167.1 GCA_021802165.1 Thermoplasmata archaeon | reverse complement strand
ATCTAGTAATATATTTTTGGCAAGGTAATCTGTATTCTCACATACCTGGCCGGCTATATCCGATAAAGTTATGTATTCTGAATCAACATATCCGGGTATTTTTATTTCATGATGCGCGCCGTAGAGTGGTATCCTGATCATTGTATTCATACCGGTATCTATTCCTATAATCTTATGATCAGAATTCTTAATGGATGTTATCGATGAAACAAGTATGGCAGCATCTGAAATAATATACCTTCCAGGTTCTATGATAAGTTCTGATGATTTGAAGTATCCCCTATTCTTAAACTTTGAAAAATTTTCTTTAATATAATCGGCTGTCCTTGCCAGATCCAGAGGTTTTGTATGCAAATCATATGGCACTCCGAATCCCCCACCGATATCCAGGAAAGAAAATTCAATTCCAAGTGCGTCTGATATTTTAGCTGCTATGTCAAAGAATCTTTCGGTGGATTCCTTAAAAAATTCATGGTCAAGAACATTCGATCCAGTCATCATGTGGATTCCGAATCTTCTGGCACCGTATTTTTTTGCAGACTTGTATGCCTGAAGTGCATCTTCTGGCGAAATTCCGAATTTTACGTCATGCCCTGCGGTTGTAATTCCTGCAAATTCTCCCCTTCCAATACCAGGATTTATCCTGAAAGAAACTATTTCAGGTAAATGTCCACTGATAAGCTCCATCTGTCCCTGATAGTCGAAATTAATAGTTATTCCCAATCTTGAAATCTGAAAAAGTTCAGCTTCAGAAAGATTATTCGGTGTTGCAATTATGTGATAAGGGTTAGCCCCAGCGCTAAGTGACAGTTGTACCTCATTCAAATTTGCTGCATCTATGCCTGCACCATTTTTAATAATATATGAAACTATGAAAGGATTATAATTCGCCTTAACTGCATAATGTATTGCAATACCATCAAATGCTATTTTTAGATTTTTTATATTTTCAATGATTCTTCTCATGCTATATATGATAAGAGGAGTTTTATATTTTGAACATAACTGTTTTATGTTAAATCCATTGTATACTGAATAATCATCGCTTAAATATGGATAATGTACAAATCCTTTTTCCATATTACATTATCTTAAAAATGAACAAAAACTTTTCCTATTTCATTAATTGTTTTATATTAAAGTACTAATGCTCAAAAATAATTGATAACAAGGGCAACAATCATATAAATCACTCCATCCATTATAAAAATAAGTGTCATTATTAACTGCTGCCGGTTTATATACTTAACATCAAATTCCCCCACCTGTTTTTTTTCTTCCATAACTTCTCGGAGATAGTTTCTGGCACCGAAGTCCCACCATGCGCCGAAGAAGAATATAACAAATGCTAATAAAAAAATAATCAATGGCATTGTACCACGATAATTAAAGGATTTATAAAAATAAAATGGCAATGGGGCTAGCATTATTGCCATTAAAATTATTAATGGGATAATAGCGAATTTTGCTCTTATTTTAACTATATCCTTCATTTTTCAGGTGTTCCAGTTCATTCTGCTCGAAATGGCATTTATACCAGTGTTCACCGTTTGATTTAACCGGCGGAACCGTATCCTTACAGATTTTCTGCCTGTAAACGCAACGGTCATAAAATCTGCATCCTTTAGGAATATCGATAGAATTGCCTATTTCACCTATGATATCTATATGACCTGGATTCCATGATGGATCCGGATTTGGAACAGATTTTATCAAAGCCTTTGTATACGGATGTAACGGTGACTTTATGATATCATCAGCTTTGCCACCCTCAACCATGGAGCCAAGATACATTACATATATCCTGTCCGCCAGGTAATAAACAGATGCAATATCATGTGAAATATATAAAATAGACATGCCCCGTTCGATTCTTATCTTATTAAGCCTGTTCATGAACGATGCCCTTAAGGATACATCAAGCATTGACGTGGGCTCATCTGCAACAATAAACTTTGAATTTATTACCGTTGCCCTTGCGATTCCTACTCTCTGTTTTTCTCCTCCAGAGAGTTCATATGGGAATCTATCCATATATGCCTCCACAGGGAAAAGATCAGCATTCGCAATGGATGCTTTCACGGCTTCCTGCATCTCCATAACATCCTTCGTTATGTGGTTTCCGATCATGGGTTCTGATACCGTATTGAATACTGTCATTTTAGGATTTAATGAATCGAAAGGGTCCTGAAATATCATCTGAGTATTTTTCCTGAACTCAATATAATCTTTATGATTGGATTTTAATTTATTTACATATACGAAGTCATTTTCATTGAAATAATATTTTATATTCCCGGAAGTCGGTTTTAAAAGTCCTATCAACAGTCTGGCAAGAGTGCTTTTTCCTGAACCAGATTCACCAACAAGACCTACGATTTCTCCCTCCCGGATTTCCATGCTCACATCGCTTACTGCATGTACTGAGGGTTTATCCTTTGAATATAATGCCGAGATTATATTTTTCTTTAAATCAAAGTTCTTGGTGAGGTGTTCTATTTCTATTAGCTTGGTATTTTTTATATAATTGTTTGCAAAATTGGGAGCTTTTGGATAATTCTGCGTTATATTTTTAGCAAAGTAGCATCTGCTGTAATGCATCCCATCTATATACTGAAGTTCTGGCTCTTCCGTTGTACATATAGAATCCTTCATGTAGCACCTGTCTGCGAATTTACATCCCTTAGGCAGATTTGCTGGATCAGGTAGTCTTCCCGGTATTCCTTCAACATGCTGCCTTGCATTGGATAAATTTGGATAACTCTTCAGTAATTCTATTGTATATGGATTGTGTGAGTTTTTGTATATATCTGCAACAGTTCCATACTCCATTATAGCTCCGGCATACATTACTGCAATCTTATCAGCCAGCTGGGAGACAACACCGATATCATGGGATATTATAATAAATGACTTAATCCTCCCACTTTGCTTCAATCTTTTAAGGGTTGCAATAATTTCTGCCTGTGTTATTACGTCCAGACCGGTTGTGGGTTCATCTGCTATAACTATTTTGGGATCAAGTGCAAGAGCCATGGCTATTACAGCCCTCTGCTTCATTCCTCCAGATAGTTCATGTGGATATGAATCTTTAACAGCCGGAGTAAGCCCTGCATCCTTCAATAGTTCCACAACTCTTTTCTCTATTTGATTTTTATCTAGATCTGTATGGATTCTGAACACTTCGCCTATCTGTCTTCCTATAGTATACACTGGATTGAAGGAGTTCATTGCACCCTGGAAGACCATTGAAATATCCTTCCATCTAATATCTCTTAACTTCTGATCCAGTAATTTAAGCCCCCTTTTGTTTTTGGGTTTATTTTCACTATCAACGTATTTATCATTATATAGTGAAACTGAGCCGGTAATGACAGCATTTTCAGGCAGCAATGATAAGATGGCCAGTGCAATTGTACTTTTTCCCGATCCTGATTCCCCTAGAATACCGAGAGACTGACCGTTTTCGATCTGCAGATTAACATTTCTGACTGCCTTAACCAGCCCACCGTAAACCTTGAAATCTATGCTTAAATTTTCAATATCTAGAAGTAAATTACTTTTTTGATATACATTTTCTTCCTGTTCAATCATTTTCTTCCACCCAGTGTTGGATTTGCGACTTCATCTATGCCCCTGGAAATGAATATGAATGCTAGTATAAATAGCGTAAGTGCCACTATTGGAGGTATAGTAGCATAGGGATAAACAGTAATAGAATAGAAATCACCCAGAAAAGAACTGAGCATTCCTCCCCATGTTGGTATCGATACACTAACCAGACCAAGAATTTCAAAACTAGACACGGCTGCCACAGCACCACCTATATTGATAGCGGTGAGGTATACCAGTAATGTTCCCATGTTAGGCACAAAGTGCCGTTTCATGATGCTCAGTGTTTTAATATTTGATACCTTTGCAGATTCCACGAATGTTCTTGTCTTAACACTTCTTACAATACCTATAAGTGAGAAAGTGACAAAGGGCCACCCGAGCAATGAAAATATAAATATCAGGTTAATAAGTGATGGACCAAGAACACTTGCTAGCACGATATATAATGGAAGTGTGGGTATTAAAAATATTGACAGTGCCAGAGTTTCCATGAAAGAGCTTACCATTCCAGAATAATATCCAATGAACATTGCCACAACTAATGATATCAA
>JAKAAU010000166.1 GCA_021802165.1 Thermoplasmata archaeon | reverse complement strand
AAATTAATTATTTATTCTTATGTATTTATTATTTATAGTATTTTCGTTTTGGATGAGACCTATTGAATTATTCGCCTTCAATATCTGCATAGGTATTTTTTGCTTTTTTATTACTATATGATATTAAAATAAACACTGTAACAACCATTATTGCTATATAAATAAATTCGAATTCCAGTGGTATGATATAACGAATGGAAATAAAGAACAAAAAGCCGATTAATAGTCCAGGAATTACCGAAAATGATCCTATTGTATTATCATTATTTTTGCTGTTACTTGCATACAGCCAGTATATAGCTGCTATTACAGAAACGGCAAAACCTGCAGAAATCTCTGTGGAAAATGGGAGGGTTAATTTGTAAAGAGGAAGATATGTCTGATAACCGTTTTTGAAGAGTGAAATTATTGAGGCATATTCGGCCAGCCAGACATAACTATAACTGGTAAAATATGAACTTGTGGTGATGGCAATATTTCCTATTTTCATATACGCCAAGGTAGCCATCTGCATCAATAACATACCTGAAGCTGTAAGGTAATATGATATCAGCTTCCCGAATGTTTTAGATAAGATTCCCTCAATGATGAAGAGCAAAATTAGGAGTATTATTGCTGTAAAAATCAGTTTTCTGGATACTGGCACATCGGGAAGATAGGAAAAATATGTTACTACTATAGGACTATGTACAAAAAGAGTTTTGAGATAAAACAGTAGAATAACTAGAAGAGTTAACAAAAGTATTAGAATTCCATACAATCTTATAAATTTCGATAAAAGAAATAATATGGTAAAAATTACAACGAAATATACTACAGTCACAGTGAGTATTAACTCTCTTGTAGCGAAAAGCATTATAAAATCAGGAATAAATATCAAAGCGCTTACAAGTATGGTTTGTAATCTATTCATCTTATGAGGCCCCCTTATTCATACTTCTTCCATAATTATATTCAAACATTATTTTCGGCAGCATATTTTTCTTATTCACGTACACGCATCTTATACCTCTATTTCTTATTGCATTGACAGTTCTTCTGACCCGGTTAATTTCCTTGAATTGTGAATTCCTGATAAGCAAATCTTCAAAGTCCCCATTTGGACTGCAATCATAATAAGATTCATGGTTAATAAGAAAAACGGTGAGATTATTATAATAACTTAGTGCTTCAACGGAGTTTAATGAAGCAGTTATCAGAAAAAGCAAAACTTTTTTTTTCTGTTTTGTTTGTAGATATTTTATAGCATTTGCAGCGCTGAATCCCCCTGAAGGAATTATTGAAGAAACTTCTTTCTCAAGTCTATCAATGCCCTTACCTGAATTATCCGGTGGTATATATGTATGTATATTATCAGAGTATAACAAAAATCCTACACTATCCCTGTTTTTTATCATAAAATATGATGAATTTATTATATCAAGAACGGTCTTATCATATATTCTATCGGTAGACCCGTAATTCATGGATACGCTGTAGTCAATTATGAATATAGCAGTTATTTCACGCTCTTCTTCCATCTGTTTCACAAGGAGGTTGCTAGTACTCCCATCGTATCTTGACCAAACAATAAATCTAGGGTCGTCATCGTAGGTATAAGGTCTTATTCCGTACAGGTTATATCCCTGGCCAATTTTATGAGAATAGTGGTTTCCAAAGGTATATAAAAAACTGGAGATCATTTCACTCCTGCTTGATTTTATATCACTCATTGAGGGAGATATTTTTATTTCCATTTTACTCAAAAAGGTTTTTTCTATGGATGATATATGGAAAATATCCGATATCCTTATTTTTATATTCCCAAAATCATATCTGCCTATATATCTGGGAACTATCCAGTATTCTAAATTATAGTATCCATTTGCGGGAATTGTAATATTCCCTCCAGTATTTCCGGAAATTTCAAGAATGTCTATGCCCTCGTCGAAAAAATGTATTGTTACAGGATATTTATTAGTATTTTTGAAATTAAGCGTAATTTTAAATTTTCTATTTTTCCTGAAATTCGTGGTATCAGAAATTCGTCTTACTGAGATTCCTGAAATAGTTTTTCAACCAGAGATATTAAAATAGATAACTTCGAAGGCAACGGTAAAAAATAATAATATTACCAATATAATATAATACTTATACCCTAAAAGAAGGGATTCAACAATTCCGTAAGTTAATAATGCAAGTATTGCATAGCCAGGCCTTCGAATCATTGTGGTGCCTCTATTGATTTTACTATGGAATCTATTACATTGTATATCATATTTCTATAGTCAGATTCGTAATCTATCATTGTTTCCGGGCGCAGAAGTAATCTATGATTTAGTATCTCTCTTGCCATGAATGTTACATCTTCGGGTATTACATATTCTCTGCCACTTAAAAGTGCATTTGCACGGGCTGCCTGAAGATATTTAACAGCTGTACGTGTACTGGCCCCAACGAATACCATATCCGAATCCCGTGTTTTGCGTATTATGTTTATAATATATTGAATAATATCCTCATTAACGTACACGTTTTCAACCATGTTTCTGAAATCCAGAATTACATCAGAATCCAGTTTATTATATATCATAGCACTGTTCTTATACACAGTATTAAGTATTCTTATCTCTGCATCACGATCAGGATAATCTAGGTAATATCTAAAAAGGAAACGATCCATAAGGGCCTCTGCCAGAGGAAATGTTCCTTCCTGTTCTATTGGATTTTGAGTTGCAATGACCATAAATGGTGAGGGCAATCTGGAGGTGATGCCGTAGACTGAAACCTGTTTCTCCTCCATAGCCTCAAGGAGAGCAGATTGAACCTTAGGTGGAGTCCTGTTTATTTCATCCGCCAGAACTATGTTAGAAAATATTGGACCTTCCCTGAATTCCATCTTCCGGTCTTCTGGATTGAAAACCATATTTCCAGTTATATCAGATGGGAGCATATCTGGTGTAAATTGAATTCTTTTGAAACGAATACCCATATGCTTTGAAAATTCGGATGCAAGCATAGTTTTAGCCAGACCTGGGACACTTTCCAGCAGGATATGATTGCTGGTAAATAATGAAATTAGCATGAACCGTACTATCCTCCTGGAACCTATGACTTTTTCATCGATGGATGATTCTATATTTCGGGCTATATCCCTCACTGTTTTTCCTTCTTCTTCCATTCGTTATACACCTCTTCGTTAACTATCGACATTTTCAAACTTTTCATGCTATCCACATCTGCTAGGATTTGTTTGAGACATTTATTTTTCATATTTTCGGCGTGTTTTACAACTTTTTTATTTGTAGAGAAACGCAGTTGTGCGCTGTATTTTCCATATTTTTTCACAGTTGCCCGATAATCCTTCATTAGAATAGCCATTTTATCCACATCACTATCTATACTGTTTAGAAATGTAGAAAAATCTCCGGACTGTATTAATTTTATTTCCTTTAAGAAATCGGTCTGATCTATATGTAAATCAACCTTATGTATAATTTCCTGATCATCGGATTTCTTAAACTTGCGCGAATGAACTGTGATGATAAATGTAAGTATGACCAAAATTACCATGGGGTAAAAAAATTTTATACTGGTATGATAGTCTATAAATAGTTTTAAAATATCAATTCCCAACAGATTCACCGTTATAAAATAATTTCATTAAATCCATGTAATTATAAACATCCTTTACAGGATTTATTAATTCTTTTTCATCCATCTCTCCCCAGTTATAATTTCCAAATCTTGCAACTTCATAAAAATTAAAATAAAAAAGGCCTATTTTTTTAATAGCATAGAATCTGTTATTTTCTTCTGTTTTTACCGGTTCCTTGGATTCATCGATCCCAGTTTTCCCTTTATATTTAGATGTTTCAATAACTGTTTTAATTACAACATTATCTGTTCTATCCGTCAATGATTCCTCTTTGTCGAATTTGATACCTAAATTTTCAAGTTCTCCCATTATAAAATCACGGTTGGAACTGTAACTTGGAGCACCGAAGTACCTACTATAGTCCTTTTTCAGGTTTGAAAAACTATATATTATTGCTTCTCTCCTCTGGTTATTGCCGATCATCCTGCGCATTTCCTTTATTATCGGTATATCATCCACTGTCTTGACTTTTAGAACCGTTTTTTCCTTTGATTTATCTGTCAAAATTTTATTTGTATTTTTTTTGAATAACATTAACATCACTCCTCTGAATAATTTCCC
>JAKAAU010000165.1 GCA_021802165.1 Thermoplasmata archaeon | reverse complement strand
TACGAATCGTCCAGAGAAATAATCAGGAAAGGCCCGAAATTCAAAAGCCCTTACTTCAGCAAATAATTTTAATCATTTTAAAACTATTTTTTTCGTTTCTGGAAGTAATAGAGTAAGCAGTATTGCGACAGCCATTATGGCGGCCAGGAAGTAGTATGCGTTGAAATAATTTTTGCCGTGTATAAGCAAGGACATTGCTATTACACCTATTACTGCGCCTATTTTGCCCATCATTGATGAAAAACCGTATGAAGTACCCCTGAATTCTGTTACAGTAACCTCGGCAGGTATGATTCCCACTGTTGCCCCGTCGAATGCATTGAATAATTCAAGGAATGATACAATGGTGATAATTCCGGCCAGATAATAAAAGTGGGGAAGGACAAGGAACAGTGCGGCCATAAAAATAAATCCCGTTATCTGTATTCCCTTTCTTCCATATTTATCCACCTTCATCATCACAAATATTCCTGATATTATGCCGATAATAAGGAAGAATGTTGTAACTATGGCATTGTCAACGTTGGTTACAAAATGCCCAAGTTTCAGTATTGTTGGAAGGGTCAAGGAAAGCCCGTAGGCAACTATGTCATAAAGAAACCATATAAGTGCTGCAATAACAATATTTTTATAATATTTTTTTGAGAACATTTGAAAGAATTTTGTCTTCTCCTTTTTCTGCTCCCACATCTTTGATTCTGGAAGGGAAAATCTCATGAATTCAACTATAATTGCAGGAATGACAGCCAGGCCCAGCATAAGCCTCCATCCGAGGTCCCCCAATGGAAACATGAATATGGCCACAATGGCGCTGCTGATTGAGCCTATGCTGAAAAATACAGTTGCCATTGCAAGGTAAAATCCCCTTTTTTCATCCGGCGTCACCTCTGCTATATATGAATTGGCTACAGGATACTCTGCCCCAAGAACTATCCCGAGAAAAACCCTTGAAATAAAGAGCATTATAAAATTTACTGAGAATACAGAAATAAGATCAAATATTATGAAAAATATAAGGGTGGAAAGATATATCCTTCTCCTGCCGAAAAGGTCACTTATATAGCCTACCATTATCGTTCCTATTATTGCACCTATGATTACTGATGCTATAATAAGCCCATATTCCAGGGAACTCAGGGGTATGTAATTCTGTATGAGAATTACAGCAAATGCAATAACAGTTAGCTGGTAGCCATCAAGAAACATGCCAAATGATGAGAGGATGGTTGTTTTGTTAACGGAATTTTCCATTTTCACATTCCAGTAAACAAAATTAACCTATTAAAGTATCTATAGATTTATATATAGTTCATATAAATTTATCTTTAAAATCGAATTTTTCCAAAAAAGAGGTTTGTTGCTGTTATTTGAATTGCCACATAAAAATATATATAACAGTAAAATAAACTCCCAATGGAAAAAATAGGCGTTATAGGTGCCGGCATAACCGGCTTGTTCTCTGCTCTGAATCTCGCACTGGATGGCTATAATGTGACTCTATTTGACAGGGATTACATTATATCAGGAACTTCAGGAAAATTTCATGGGATGCTTCACAGCGGATCGAGGTATTCTGTGAATGACAGCCAGTCAGCAAAGGAATGCATACAGGAAAATAAACTTCTTTCAGCAACTGCGTCAAGCTTCATTAAAAATACCGGTGGATATTACCTGGCCCTGAATGATGAGGAGGCCGAATACGGCGATAGGTTGATAGCGAAAAACAGGGAAAACGGCATACCAACTGATGAATTGACTGTGAAGGAGATGCTGGATGTGGAGCCGGGAATAAACAAAAATCTTGCCAGGGCATTGCACGTCCCCGACAAGGTAATTTATGCACATCCATTTGCAACTGCAGTTGCAGTTGAGGCAAAGATGCTGGGGGTTAACCTGAAATTCAAAACCGAGATAACAGGGGGAGATAAAAACGGCAATTCCATAGAATCGCTGAAGTATACCAGCAGGAATAAAACATTCAGCGAGAAATTTGATTACGTAATAAACACAACAGGGCCATGGTCCGGGCACCTTCTAGAATCCTTCGGCATTAAGGATTTTGAGGTAATGCCCACACTGGGCTACATGGCATCTTTCGACCATCTGTTCTCCAACTCTATACTTAACAGAATGAGAGACCCTTCTGACGGTGACATACTGCTTCCCTATGGGAGCATGTCGGTAGCCGGAACGGTTGCAATAATTTCAGATGATGTTGAAAACAATGATATTGACCCGGAGGATCTGGATACAATGCTTTCTGAAGTGGCCCAGATGGTTCCCTCACTTACGGCCCATAGATATAAAAAGCTGTACAGCTCCATGAGGCCGCTGGTCAGGGAGGAGGGTTCAAGGTCCAGCAGGGATTTTAAGATATACCGGAATATGGACAACGTTTTCAGCATAATAGGCGGGAAGTTTACAACATCCAGGCTGATGGGGCAGGCCATTTCACAGAAGCTATCAGAAATTACCGGATCAAAGTCTATGGATACATCGAAAATTGTGCTGAACGACACCTTCGACAGGTTCATGGATAAATACAAAAACCAGGTGAATATGGGATTCATGAATTATATAAGTTCATACGGAAATAGCATGGACTACGGATATCTGAACCAGATTGAGAGCGCCTTTATTTTCAATGAGGCCATCAGGGCCGGTGAATGAAATGGAATACAGTGGGGAAATACCTGTTAAAAGCGGCCTGGATAATGTAAGGGGCTTTCTTTCGAGGATAGAAAATATTACGCCGTGCCTGCCCGGGATATATGACTTTGAAATAGAGGGAAATGAAATAAAATGCAAGCTCAAACTTGACATATCAGCTGCGGGAATTTCTGCAATGAATACTGTCACAGGGAAGATGACTTTCACCTATCTGCCCGGGGATGAGGATCTGAACATCCAGGGAACGGGGAGAATAGCCGGGTCTAAAGTAAAATTTTCAATAGAGATTGCCTATGCATTCGATAATGGAAACACTGTTCTTCACTGGAAGAGCTCCTTTGACTTTGGCCTCATAGTAAAAATTATGGGAAAAAACAAGGTGGATGAAATTTCAAAACAGAACATTGAGAGAACAGTAAAATGCATATCTGATAAGCTGAACTGATAATAGTATTTTATAACAGATAATATTAATTTTAATATTTATTAAAACAATATTACACATATTTTGGATAATATTATATTTTATACGATAAATATTTAATAATGCAAAAAAATTAATGGCTTATGCTCAATTTCATTTACGATTCCATCGCCTGGGAGGAAAAGCAGATAATTAAGGAACTTCAGGGACAAGGAATAAAACTCAACCTCATAAATGCAAAGGACCATCCACTGAACCTGACAGGAGATATTGATATCACTGGCCCGGCAGTAATAAGATGCATGAGTGCAAAAAGGTCAATGTATTACTCATATATACTGGAGTCCCACGGAATAGAAACCGTAAATTCATTCAATACATTCAACATTGCCGGAAACAAGGCATTTACAACATCATTTCTTTACAGGAATGGAATCGATACCCCTGATACCGTAATGTCATTTTCCCATGACAGCGCCATGGATGTGGCCGGTGGCATGGGGTATCCCGTTGTGTTCAAGCCGGCCACGGGAAGCTGGGGCAGGATGATTTCCCTCATCAGGGATGAAAATATGGCCGAAACAGTATTTTCCATGAATGACATGGTTGCGGAAAATTCCTATTATATTCAGCGATTTGTTAAAAGGCCGCCAAGGGACATAAGGGTAATAATGGTTGGAGGAAAAATCTCAGCGTCCATATACAGATATTCCGGGGATGGGTGGAAAACCAACCTTTACCTGGGTGGCAGGGTTGAAAAAGCAGTTCTCGGAAAGGAGGAATCTGAAATTATCATGAAAGTTTCTGATCTTTTCGGGCCGGGGATAATAGGAATAGATGCCATGGAATCCGAATCGGGGATTACTGTCCATGAGGTAAATTCAAGGGTTGAATTCAAGGGTGCATCAAAGGTCTACGGGAATGCCATAATAAGAGACATTGCTGAATACCTGAAAACACTGGATTAAGTTTAATAATTATCTTAAAATATCAGCTTATGAGAGAAATATACCTGGATAAAAACGAGAATCCATTCAACATACCGGATGCCATAAAAGAGAAATTCATAGATTATGTGAAAAATGCAGATTTCAACAGGTATCCGGAAAAGGGGCT
>JAKAAU010000164.1 GCA_021802165.1 Thermoplasmata archaeon | reverse complement strand
AACTGTGAATCGAGGGGAAGATTTTTTATTTTATGCTCCTGATTTCCGTTGTGATCATATGGGGGGCCACGTTTCCAATTATGAAACTCTCACTGTATTATATAACCCCGACCATGCTGCTTTCTTTCAGATTCCTCCTATCTGGGCTACTTATGCTGCCAATGGTAATAAAAAATAAAATGCTGGTAGAAAAAAAGAATATAATTCTTGGCATAACAGGAGGAATACTTCTGTTTATTGCATATTATACACAGACTGTTGGACTGGAGTATACAACGTCGTCACAGTCAGGGCTTATTACAGGAATGTATGTTGTACTACTACCCATAATTTCCCTGCTATACCTGAAAATAAAACTTAACAAAGTAGATGTAATAGCCGTTTCAATCGGGTTCATAGGGCTTATTTTAATGTCTTCCCTGAAATTCAATTCTGCTGATTCATTTGGTGACCTTCTGACATTTATATGTGCTATTTTTTATGCGATTCAGACGGCTTATGTATTCAAATACACAAAATTTCTGGACAGCATGGTTTTTACCTTTTACCAGTTACTCATGGTCGGAGTTCTTTCAACAATTTTTCTTCCATTCAGCTGGGAACCATCCGGGCTATTAAAACCCATAGTTATTTTTACAATAGTTTTTACTGCCATTTTTGCAAGCTTCTTTGCAATACTGATAAATACAAAGGCGTTAATGTATATAGAACCCACTGCTGCTGGAGTGGTATATGTGGGTGAACCAGTGTTTGCTGTTATTGCATCCATACTCATACTAAGGGAAATACCAACACTATACACTATCATAGGTGGCATTATAATAGTGCTGGCAATGTTTATGGAGACGGTCCATAAATATATAGAAACCAGGAATTCAATGAATATATAATATACTTTACTATATATGCATATATATTTTATATGGATAATGTTTATTCGTGTGCCAATGATAATTGTCCGGAGAATATGGACGATAAAGATAATGGAAATATAGATACAATAAATCAGGCACTGGATAATGCCAATTCTGGAAAGTTTCATTTCAGGACTTTCCTGACAGCTGGCATGGGATTTTTTACAGATGCTTACGATTTGTTTATTATTGGAACTGTGATTGCAATACTACCAATGGTTGGATGGGTTATTACCACAACGGATGCAGCGTTGATATCATCAATATCATTAATAGCAGCTGTTATCGGGGCACTTACCTTTGGAAGACTGCTTGACTACCTTGGAAGAAAGGCGGTTTACGGACTTGAACTGGTATTGCTCGTTATAGGAGCATTGGGAAGTGCTTTCTTATCATTCAAAAGCGTAGATGCACTTATATTCTGGAGATTATTACTTGGAATCGGAATCGGAGGAGATTATGCAACGTCTTCAGTTATAATGAGTGAATATTCAAATATAAAATCAAGAGGTAAATATGTAGGAAGCATACTTTCCATGCAGAGCATAGGTCTGGTAGTATCATCGCTGCTTGCACTGGCATTCCTGCTTAACACAAAAATCATACCTCTTGCAGATGCCTGGAAGATACTTCTGGCCGTTGGAGCCGTCCCGGCTGCGGTTGTAATATATTACAGAAGAAAAATGCCCGAGCCGCCAAGATACACTGTGGCAAAGGGCCATGCTGACGAAGCAGCTGCAAATCTGAAATCTTATACGGGCATTGATGTGAAGATGGATAAGAAGAAAGAGCAGGTAAATGCACCATGGTATACACTTTTTACTGACAGGAAGTTCCTGATAACCTTGATAGGCACAGCAGGTGCATGGTTTTTAATGGACTGGGCATTTTATGGTAACTCGATCATGAGCCATGATATATTTGCCACAATCATAACCCAGACCGGTCTTGCAGGACTGATAAAATCAACAGAGTATGCAGCATTAATATTCACGGTGGCGGCGCTTCCTGGATACTGGCTTGCAACCTTCACACTTGATAAAATAGGGAGAAAGACAATACAGGTCATAGGCTTCACAATGCTGGCGGTGTCTTACATGATTCTTGCAGCATTCCCGGTTCTGGATACTCCGGGATATGTAGTGGAATTTCTGGTAGTGTACGGTATGAGTTACTTCTTCATGATGTTCGGACCCAATGTAACAACATTTGTATATCCTCCAGAGGTATTCCCTGTAACAACCAGAGGACTTGGAACAGGTATATCAGCTGCAGGTGCTAAAACAGGTGCATTCATTGGAACATTTGTGGATGCATTCATAATAGTAAGCGGACTGTCTGTACTAATGAGCGTACTAACTGTTTTCTCCATAGCTGCCCTTATAATAACTGTGCTGTGCCTTCCTGAAACAAAGGGGAGAGCAATGGAAGAGATATCCAGAGAGAAAGAATATACACAGACTGTACAATAAATTTTAATTTTTGATAAATCTTTTAAAAATTTTTTCAATACCTATTATTTTATCCTTTTTATACTGGAAGACATTAACAGTACAGAGCGATTCTATATAATTTTTAAATTTTAAAATATCAGGCTCCTTACCATATAGTCTTCCGTATTCACTGCGCAATGTTTCCATTTTTATTTCCATGAGCGAACCGAAAAGCAGACATATGGAATAATATGAATATGCAGTTCTGAGATAAGGCTTTACGGAGGAGATATCTGATATATAACCGGTTTTGCTCTTTATTATGTATGCGAATAAATTCTCTATGTTCCCATCTGCAACGGAGTTAAATTCTGGTCCCCGTTCTATTATGCACGCATTATATTTATATTCATATTTAAATATAGAAAGATCACTGATTGCATTAAAATATTTCAGGCGCTTCTTGTCATCGGAACCTGTGGAAACAAGGATGATTTTGCCCTTGTCAAGAAGTTCCCTCAGAATCTCCATAACCGGGGTCATGGAAAGCATTATTTCATGAATGCCGGAAAGCTCCTCTGCTATGTTTTCCATGATCGCTATTTCACCTGTTTTTATAGTGTGGTATTTTACCTCTTCCAGCATTTTAAGTGCAGTGTTTCTATCTGGCCCGGTAAACGATGCCTTACCATCAACCTGCTCGGCGGATATAAAAAATATATGGCTATACTTTCTTATTAACATATAACCATCCAGCAGTTCAGAATAATAAACATCAACATAGGAATGCAATTTATCTATGGTTTCTATGGAATCTGGATCAATAGAAAGTGAACTGCCATAGGTCTCAGAAATGAAGGTCCTCATCAAACTTACAAGTGTTTGAATGTCATCGTTTCCTGCATTATATTTACGGGTCACATAACCCTTCACCTCAAGCATCTATACACACCTAATATTCATTTAATGACCTTACCTCTTCCCCTGTTTTTGTAAGTACGCTGGCATATATAATTTTTATAAAGTTCCTGTTTGCTTCACAGTATTCCATAAACTCATTCACATGCATTTTTATCATAATATGTGAATATGCATTATATAGTTCTTCCAGCCCCGTTTTTATTTCCACGCCATCCATACCTGGTATGAAATATACATAGTTACCATCCATTGCAGCAACAAGATAGTAGATAATGCTGGAAGGAATTTCTTCGTTTATAGTATTATAAGCTGTAAATCTATGGATATCACCGAATGGCAACCCGATTACGGTTACCCTTCCTTTCTCCATGTAGTTTATAGCCCTTTGCGGGTCGTTATCCTCAGAAAGCAACACCTTGAATTCACTATTTTTTAATTTTTTCAGATTCCGGTTAACAGCAGAGGATATCCTGTCAAGTGTATTGTCTTCTACCAGAAACCCGAGATAATCTTTATATGAAATTATACTGTTTATCTTATTTGTTCTTATTATGTAATTATTAATATGCATATAATTATAAATCTGGGTATGTATGGCTATCCAGAGGCTGCCTGAAAATGATGCCTGCGGGTCCGGGTAACTTTTAAACCATATTACAGGGGTGTTTGATTGCATATTTATTTTAATATCGTTATTTAATATTTAAAATATTTCAAATTTGCAGCTATTACAAATCAATCTACCAGAAAGAAACCCACTGAATTTCTGGAATAGATGTATTTATATAATATAGTTCAATGGTATTATAAGAGAAATAACAGGAGCACTTAAATTAAGGCTTCGACTCTTATAAAGTACCTACATGGCGTTTAAGGGAATATACGCCTGTGGAGATGAATGCCAGTACCTTACAAGAACTAAATACAAGTCCGTATGTTAAGGCAGGTATAGTCCATGAATCAGGATGTCCCGCTTACATTGGCATGAGGTGG
>JAKAAU010000163.1 GCA_021802165.1 Thermoplasmata archaeon | reverse complement strand
TGACGATATCCAGTTTTACAGAGAAAAATACTCGGATGTGCTGGAGAAGGGAGACAATATTTCACTTATAAATATAATTCCTCTTAGAACTAACAGAAAGGAAACATTTCTGAACCTCTTCGAAAGAACAGAATTCAATGGGATTATCACATTTGATTACATAATTGGTTCACTGTTCAGGATCTATATATTGCCTGTAATAAATATTGTGAAACCCAGGGAGGTTCTTGTGTTTGACAGTATGCTAAAGAACTCAATACAAAAACTGTTAGAATCAGATGAGGCTGTCCATCTTCCAATACTATTATTCGATGATGTCTCCCAGTATGGGGAAAGTACAGACTATGGTGAAAGTGGCAATTAAACTATATATCCAAGCGTGTAATTTCTTCCCATGCAGGTAAGACCCTACAGGAGGCAGGACTTCCATGATATTGCCATTATTGAAAAAATGGCCTTTGGAACTGGTGCATATTCCAGTTTTATGCTCAGGAAAATATTAAACAGTTCGAGAGGTTTTACACTTGTCCTTGATAGGGGTTCATCCCTGCACGGATACGCCACAATGGAGCCGGTAGATGTTAATGTAATAGATATAGAAAGTATAGGCATACTGCCGGAGGATCAGGGAAAGGGTTACGGATCGCTTCTCATTTCTGCAATGGAAAATGAGGCAAAACGCAGGTCATATTCTATGGTAGTGCTAGAGGTAAGGGAAAGGAATGAACAGGCCATAAAATTCTACAAATATCATGGATATGAAATATTTGAATTCATAGAGGGATATTATAATATAAGTTTTAAGGATTCAAAAAATGCATACAGAATGAGAAAAATTATATAACCGGGATCAGATCCTTTTTATTTTATCAAGTATTTTCCTAAAATCACTTTTATTCCTTTCCTGCCTGAACACGGAAATATCGAAGAATAGGTTATTTTCTCTTTTCTTTTTTACAGTAATAATGCCGGGGTTCCTATTCGCCCTATGCAATGGTTTATTCTCCCCCAGTGGATGAAAATAGTTATTCATGTTCTCCATTGCGTTTTTCAAGTTCAGCATCTATTTCATCAGTTTTATCTGCAGTTGCACTGCTTTTGGCTGATCTCTTTTTTAAGAAATTTGTAAGAAGATCTTCTTCAGAAATAGGTGATTCTGAAGATTCGCTAAACCCAAGATTCTCATTTATCTGCTCAACCTGATCGTTTATGGAATTCAAATTATTGTCGGCAATATCCTTAATGCTGGCGAGGGATTTCATATAGCTGGCCTGCTGGTCGGGGGTAATTTTAAGGGCCTGAAATATGACTTCACTTTGACCGATCATATCCATGGCTTTTCCCGCGTCATTATACATATCAAGCTGTGATGATATTGAATCAAGAAGTATATTGGTGCGGTCAAAATATGTAATGAACGCCCTGACATCATCTATCTGCTTTGAAAGCCCGTGTTCAATATCCTTATAATCTCTCTCTTCGGCTGATTTTCGATTTTCTTCCAGAGCCTGCGCCCTTTTCAAAAGTGCTCTTATAGCCCTCTTCAAATTCATCTGCAAATCCTTAATTTTGACCTTGGTTTCCTCTAATTCTTCTTCCTTTGAGAGTTTGGGTTTTTTCTTAGACAGAATAGACATAATATTTATAGTATTTACCTCATAATAAATATTTCGGTTAGAAATATGGGATGCTTCAGAGATAAATTAAGGTAAGAGTTTATCCAAATTGTCTGCATTATTTAATCTCCATAAAATTTTAAAAAAATTAAAAGTACATTTAGGGCACAGAGAATTCGAGTATGATGGGGATAATATCTCTACACTCAAAGGATTTGATATCAGTTCAGATGTAAGTGCAAGTTCTCTCAGTGGAACAGGGGGCTCTATGTTTTAGCATAATATGGCTCACATTCATTTCTCATCAAAGATTCAATATATAATCCTGATATTTTTTCAGCAACCCGATATCTATGGATGGGCGTATCTGTGAAATAACCTGAAGCAGGTCGTCCATAGAAACGTCAATTTTATTACCTGTCTTTATGACTTCCATAAAAACATTCTGCACAGCCTTTTTGCATATAAATTCTATATCTGCCCCAGAATACCTCTCAGTTTCATTGGCCAGCTCATCATAGTCTATATATCCCATATGCTTAACTTCTGAAAGTTTCAACTGGAAAAGTTTTTTCCTCGATTCATAGTCTGGTGGGGGTACATATATTTTTACATCAAACCTTCCAGGTCTCAATATAGCCTCATCGATCCCCCAGGGATTATTAGTTGCGGCTATAATAAATACATTTCTGTCCTTCTGGGAAGTCAGACCGCCTACCTCAGTGAGAAGCTGGGACACTCCCCTTCTCGCCGCATCAGATTCTGATCCGGAACGCTTTGGCACCAGTGTATCTATTTCGTCGAAGAATAGTATTGATGGTGAAAGAAGATAAGCAGCGCGGAAAAGCAGTGAAATGTTCTTTTCAAACTGGCCGAACCACTGGCTATAAAGCGTTGAGGGATTTACATTTATAAAATTAGCTTTTACCTCATTTGCAATTGCCTTGACTATAAATGTCTTTCCAGTTCCCGGGGGCCCATAAAGAAGCATGCCACCACTGAATTCTATATTGTATTCCTGGGATAATTCCTTATACCGCATGGGATATATTATTTTGGACATTATTTCTGTTTTTACGTTTTCCAGTCCTGCAACATCCTGAAAAGTAACCTTTGGAATTTCAGGGGGCTCTATATTTAATGTTTCAAGTATTTTTCTGCCTTCTGATATTCTGTCTTCCTCTACAGCTTCTCCCCCTATGGACTCATATATTTTCTTCAGGCTGGCTGCCTGGTTCAATCTTTTTTGTTTTATTTTCCCATTAGAATGTGATGCAATTTCCATTACCGTCTTATATGCGGCTTTATAAATCTTGGCTGCTTCATTTCTGTTTCCGGAGGATTCTTCTTCTATTGCCTTTTTAATCATAAGGCCTACATGGTCAATCTTGCTTTCAGTCATAATACTGCTCCGTATCATCAAAATTTACGGATGTCTCACTATATAGTTTTGTTCGTTTCCATCCGCATGATATTGTGTCAAATCTCATTTTAATTATATAATCATTGGGAAATACTGCGTATGATGTGAGTTTTATTGCAATCTGCTTTGGAAAGAACAGGTAATCATGGTCCTCTTCCGACTGCCCTCCATAAAATATCATTTTTACTTTACTGCCTATAACCTGGCTATAATCCTTAGGCCCCGTGCGTATTTGGGGATTGAGATTTTCATTCTCATCTATGAATTTTTTTATTTGTTCTATATCGCCGTTGAGAAGACAGCCAACCTTAATTGTGTACATTTCCAGAACCTTTTTAGGGACATTAATATATACCTTCGAGGCGTCCTCATTCTCTATTTCATGATCTGACAATCGAATCAATGTCCTTACAACTAGGCTCATAAATCTTCACGGTTATAATAATATAACATTATTTAAATTTATTTGTAATGCTAACAGGAAAGCTACTAGGAATAAATACACGGATTATAAACAATATGATAACCAATAAGCTTTAATCCAGCTAAGAATTATCTTAAATGTAACATGGAATCATATGATGTAAAGGAACTGCCAATATCCTATAACAGGGAAATAAAGTTGTCATTCTGTGCAGTGGCAATGAACATATCAGACACGGTAAAGCGATCCCTTGAAAGCATAGTCAATGTTGCAGAGGAACTGGGACACCCATATGAACTGGTGATATCAACACATATGCAGGTTAATTTCAAATCAGACAGAATTAAATTCATAAATGAAACATTTGACACGTACGGAGCGGGGAAACAGCTGGCATATTTTCACAGTACAGGCGATTATCTAATAATTTTCAATCCATCCACAGTATATAATTCCGAGACATCAGATGTTATACACAGTTTCCTTGAAAAAAGGGAGAAACGTGCATTAGTATACAGCCCCATGGTTATTGCCCGTGACATGCTGGATAAAACAGGAGGTTGGAGAAATCTCCGTGAATATGAGGACATAGACCTTCTGGCCCGTATTGCAGCGGAAGGGGGTATTGCAGCATTCCCATCAGAACAATATGATTCGTTGAAATACAAAACTTCCAAAAAAAATTCATTTCTTGAGCGGATTATAAACTTCCGGGATGCCATAATATCATGCAATTTCAGTATAAAAGATGTAAAAATGTTCCATATTGAACCTTACTACGTTTCTTTTCCTGCATTAGTACTGAGTAAAATATCTAAAACAAAGCCCTATAAATTCAAGGAAAATAATCGG
>JAKAAU010000162.1 GCA_021802165.1 Thermoplasmata archaeon | reverse complement strand
CCTGTCCTTAAGTTTCTCTGGCCTTGCCACCTGCTTTCCAAGTATTTCCTCGGCCATGGTATAAGGGTCTTCTTTCAAAGGATTATCTCCAAATTCTATGCTGTCAACATAATTCGAATATTCATCATAAATGGCCTCCATGACAACCATCTTAAGTTTTTTGTAATATTTTTCACGTGGATTTCGGGCATTCATTTTCAGGATGCTCTGTACCAGTTCC
The DNA here is from genome assembly GCA_021802165.1 of Thermoplasmata archaeon. Next base: position 4,153 of record JAKAAU010000162.1, on the reverse strand, counting down.
CCATAGTGATCGCCAGTAAGTGAATTAACCCCGATAACCGGGGTTTCCAGTTTATTGCTCATGCTAAGTGATTCTCTTATGTCCTTGATTGCAAGATATGAACCCTCCCTGTCTATTTTGTTAACTACAAAGATGTCACCTATTTCCATTATTCCCGACTTTATCGCCTGTATCTCATCTCCAAGACCGGGGGCAAGGAATACGCATGTCACATCCGCAATGTCCATAACATCTATATCTGCCTGCCCGGAACCAACAGTTTCAAGGATTATATAATCATTCCCGGCAGCCTCCAGAACCTTTACAATATCCCAGGTATATTCTGAGAGCCCACCGTTGTAAAGTCTATTTGACGTGCTCCTCATATATATTCCCTGCTTACTCAATGCCGACTGCATCCGTATCCGGTTTCCGAGTATGGCACCTCCAGAGAAGGGGCTTGCCGGGTCAATTGCCAGAACCGCAACCTTTCCATGGGCAGCAAGTAAAGGTGCCAGATTCCCTATTGCTGTGCTTTTTCCCACGCCTGGTGGTCCTGTGATGCCAACAACCTTTGCATCGCCGTGACCGTATATCCTTTTAATTATGGCCTTCCTTACCTCGTAGCCTGAGTTTTCTATGAGGGATATTGATCTTGCAATGGCCCTGTAATCTCCATGCAGTATGCCCTGAGCCAGGATATCAGTATTCATTTTCTCTCATTTTCCTTATTTCCCTGGCCCTTGTTTTAATATGGTCTATTATAACATTTAGAGGCGTGCCAGGACCAAAGTTCCCTGTTATTCCCATCTTCTCAAGGGCAGGTTTATCCTCATCAGGTATAATTCCGCCACCAACCACGGCTATGTCCTGTACCCCTCTTTTTTTGAGTATTTCCATAACATTCCTGAACGCGGTCATGTGGGCACCGTTCAAGAGGCTGAGCGCAATTACGTCCACATCCTCATTTATCGCGGTATCAACAACTTCCTCCGGTGTTGGCAAAAGCCCGGCATAAATAACGTCCATACCTGCATCCCTGAAAGCCTTTGCAAGGACAAATATGCCGCGGTCATGCCCATCTATCGCCGGTTTTGCCAGCAGAACCTTTATGGGTGCTTCAGTATATTTTTGGCTCCTTCCACTCACCGAATATCTCCCTCCCAACATTTGATATTTCTTCCAGCGTGCAGTAATTTCTAACGCATTCCATTATATAGGGCATGAGATTAACCCTATCATCTTCCATCGCTTTATGGAGTTCCTCAAGAGACCTTGAAACTTTAGATTCGTCCCTGTTCTTTTTGACATTCTCAAGGCTACTTATTTGACCTTTCTCAGCCACATCGGTGATCTTCAATGTGTTGATCGGTTTTTCATCCCTGTCAACATATTTGTTTACCCCTACTATTATATCCTCCTCTCTTTCTATTTTTAGCTGCTTTTTATATGATGTGTCAGCTATTTCCTTTTGCAAATATCCGGATTTTACGGCATTAAGGATTCCCCCCATCTTCTCAATTTCTGAGAAGTATTTGTATGCCTCGATCTCCATCTCACATGTGAGCCGCTCCAGATAATAAGAGCCACCCAGTGGATCAATAACATCGGTTATTCCAGTTTCCTCAGCCAGTATTTGCTGTGTCCTCAGTGCAACCTTTACTGCATCATCAGTTGGAAGCGCCCAGGCTTCATCGTAGGAATTGGTGTGCAGGCTCTGGGTGCCCCCCAGAACTGCTGCCATGGCTTCTATTGTTGTTCTGACTATATTGTTCAGTGGCTGCTGCCATGTAAGCGTGTAACCGGATGTTTGTGTATGGAATTTCAACGCCATGCTTTTCGGGTTTTTTGCATTGTATTTTTCCTTAAGCACCGTTGCCCATATGCGCCTAGCCGCCCTGAATTTTGCAATCTCCTCAAAGAAGTTAATGGATGAATTGAAGAAAAATGATGTTCTCGGTGCAAAATCATCCACGTCCAATCCTGCATTTATGCCCATCTCAATGTAATAAAACCCATCAGCAAGAGTAAATGCAAGCTCCTGTACCGCGCTGGATCCGGCCTCCCTTATGTGATATCCTGAAACACTTATGTAATTCCATTTTGGGACGTGTTCTGTTGAATATACAAGCATGTCCCTGATTAGCCTTAGATGGGCCTCAGGCGGGTACATCCATTCTTTCTGGGCTATATACTCCTTCAGTATATCTGCCTGTACTGTTCCAGAAATTTTTTCTAAGGGTATGCCCTTTTTTTCTGCCAGTACAAAATACATTGCTGTGAGTATGGCCGCAGGAGCATTTATTGTCATGGATGTGCTTACCTTTGAGAGGTCAATGCCATCAAATATTCTCTCCATATCATGAAGTGATGAAACATTAACACCGCATTTGCCTACCTCGCCCTCTGCCCTTTTGCTGTCACAATCGTAACCATAAAGCGTTGGCATATCAAATGCTATACTCAGCCCTGTCTCCCCATTTTCTATTAAATATTTCAGCCTCTTATTTGTATCGTCCGGTGTCCCGAAACCCGAGAACATACGCATGGTCCAGTTTCTTCCCCTGTACATGTTCGGGTATATACCACGTGTAAACGGGTACTCACCCGGATAGCCAATTCTTTCGGCAGCGTCTCTGGGAAGGTCTCCAGCTGTATAAAGTTCCTTTACTGGCATCGATGATGAATTTTCCCTGGTTTTATCCTTATAACCGGTTTTTTTGTTCCACGGATTCAAAACCGCTTCCTTCCATTTTTCATAATTTTTATCTTCACTGAAGGATTGCATTATTTCCTTTGCTTTTATATCCCAGAAATTATCCATATTCTCTTAATAGCTAAAAGCATTAATATTTTTCTTATGGGACACATATAGAATCAGTATGGTAGGACCCAGATCATTTCTTATGTTCATCAGGACCACATTTACCGGCCATAATATCCACCTTATTTGTGATAAATCCGTTTAATCCTGCGTTGCATATCTTATCTGCATCTTCAGGGTCATCTACTGTCCATGGCAAAACAGAGTAACCTGCCCCGTGGATTTTTATAAATTTTTCAATACATTCTTCCTTGAATTCTGGGAGATAAAGGGATACATCCATGGACTCAAGGTCCTTGCAATCGATTTTTCCTATATATTTTTCCGAATGGCTATCGTAATCAAGGCCCAGCATAATAGTGCCATTCAATTCTCTCGTTCGTTTGATTGCATAGGGGTCAAAAGAAATAATGCATACATGGTCCTCCATTCCTGTTTCCCTTATTACATTAAGGGTGTGCATTGGGAGATCATTTTTGATGATATAACCATCGTCATGCACAGTTTTTAATTCTACAAGAAAGTATTTGTCCCTGTGTGCCATTAAAAGATCCTTTAATTTCGGAATTTTTTGACTTCCAATATTAACCTCATAGATTTCTCCGGAACTCATGCTTTCTACTTCCTGGTTCAATGACGCGAGGCGCTGCAGATTGAAGTCATGTATTACGAATACCTCATTATCACTGGAAAGGTGAACGTCCAGTTCAACAATGTTTGTGAATTTAAATGCATTTTCAAAGGACTCCATAGTATTCTCTATATATTTTGATGGCAACCCTCTGTGGCCTACCACAATGAAATTTGAATCTATATATCTGCGTATATTCATTCATGGTAATTTATCACAATCTAATAAGAATATTGCCTGCTGTGCCCCTGTCTTCTACTTAACCCGTGGACTTCGTGCTCGTGAGTTAAAATGACGTGTAGTAATGTTAAAAGCCCAAAAGGTCAAGGAAATAGTAAAAACTGTCATTATCGCAATAATGACAGATAAAAATCAAATACATATATAATTAAAAATCAAATTTTTTAATAATCTTTTCATTATAGTAACTGGCATATGTATATTTTCTCAATAATGGATAATAGTTAAGGTTGAACTTTCTAAGTATTTCCCTGACTTCCTTTGATGAATATGTAACGTCAAATTCTTCTTCTATATATTTCTGGATTTCACGTACGGTGCAAACTTTTTTATCTTCTATGCAGTTTTTCAGTATGCACATCTGATTCTCGTGCAATTTAGAAGGCCTGCCCATGTATGTTCTAACCACTACATTCTTTTCTTCATCCCTTTCAACTGAATTAACAGTCTGTAATTTATTCTGTACCATACTTTCACCC
>JAKAAU010000161.1 GCA_021802165.1 Thermoplasmata archaeon | reverse complement strand
GTCCAATAGTAGTCGGTGGTCTGGAAGTTGTAACGCATTCCTTTGTTGCAGGAGTTTATGGAATGGCTATATTTGCAGGATTAGCAGGTGTTTTGGTTTTATTCGTAAAGCATTCCAGATAAAAATATTTTTTTAAAATTTCATTTATATTTTATATATATTAATATATATACGTACATTGGGTTCTATTTTATATTGGGATTTTGATTAAATACATATTGCCTATGAATATTCATGGCATACAATGCTCTAGATAACGCAAAGATGAATTCTTTGCATAAAAAAATCACCGCACTATCCGTCGGGGGGACATTTCTTGATGGCTATGATATTTCCATTATATCTGTAGCTCTTATAGTGATGTCAAAAACTGCATTCGATCTGAATACTGATTTCGGGAAGGCTATGATAGGTGCTTCAACAATCATAGGTATGTTAGTGGGTGCCACCCTTTTTGGGTATATTACTGATTTATACGGAAGAAGAACCATGTATATGTATGATATGGTCATTTTTATTATTCTAACCATAGCAACAGCATTTTCATGGAATTTCGCCTCCTTATTTATCATGAGGTTCATACTTGGCCTCGGTCTTGGTGCAGATTATGCAATAGGTACAACGATTATAAGTGAATTTTCACCGGTAAAGTACAGAGGGAAATTATTAGTTACAAACGTTCTGGCATGGTTTGTCGGTGCCGCAGTAGCAGCTGGAACTGGCTACCTGCTTCTGTCTCTAGGTCCACAGTCCTGGAGATACATGTTCCTACTGGGAATCATACCTGCGGCAATAATTCTAGTATTAAGAAGAGATGTTCCGGAATCGGCAAGATGGCTCAATAACAAGGGAAAAACAAAGGAGGCATCAGATGTAGAGAAAGAACTTACTGGAACATCGGACAACCTTACAGTTATTAAAAAGGATAATAAAAATCCATTGAGCGATCTCGTCAGCAGAAAGTATATCAAGAGCCTGCTTTTCATTGGAATATTCTGGTTCACCTTCGACGCTTCATTTTATGGCATCAGCATCTTCAGCCCCACAATACTGGAGTTACTTGGCTTAAAAGCGAGGACGGCAGTTTTAGGTTCAGGCATATTCGATATATTCGCAATACTGGGTAGCCTTACAGCCATAGTATTGATTGATAGAATAGGAAGGAAAGGAATTACTATTATAGGATTTTCCGGAATGGTTGTGTCCCTTGCAGCATTAGGTATAGTCACCTATTATGTGCCTAACAAAACTGCATTTGTAACTGAAGGGGCACTGATATTTGTACTGTTTCTTATATTTTATATTACTGAGGCCATAGGCCCAGGATCTACAGATTTCGTGTATCCAGTAGAGCTGTTTCCTACAGAAGACAGGGCAACAGCCCAGGGATTCGGTACTTCTGTTAGCAGAATAGGGGCTATCCTTGGGATAACCACATTTCCCTTTATAGTTACGGCATACGGTTTCAGCGGTAGCCTTTTCTTCTTTACTGCACTAGCGGTCATAGGTCTACTTGCAACTATCTTCCTTGGAACAGAAACAAAAGGGAAGACTCTGGAGGAAATCAATGCTGAAGAGGAGCATGCTGGAAATGTTCCCAGCACCGGATCAAAATAAATTTTTATTCTAGATACTTTTTTTCTTAATGAATCATATTTTTAAATATTTAGTATCACATTAGAAAAGTGTACTAAAAATATGGTTTTAGTAATGGCTCCATAAGTTTAAAATATCGCTTATCAAATGTTCAAAAATTGAATTTTGTGGTATGTATTTCATCAACATTGTAACTGACTCTCATAGATGTATTACATAATGATAATGCAGACTACTTGATAAAATGTTTTAAATATTTAGTTGTAATTAGATTATGATAATTATGCTACAACAATTTATTGACAGAAACCTGGAATTGAAAATACTGGAAACTAAATTCCGTGAAAACAGAAAACAATTAATCATCATCTACGGGAGACGCCGGGTAGGAAAAACCGAATTAATAAAAAAATTTATTGAAAATAAAAGACACATATATCATTTATGTACGCAGGATAGTATTATTAACAATTTAGATGAATTGAAACTACAGTTTGCATCCATAACAGGAAAAGCGTATTTCGCTGACCTCGAGACAGATTTTTATAATCTGTTCAAATATTTTATCAACGAAATCAAATCAGAAAAAATTATTATTGTGCTTGACGAATTTCCTAATTTACTCGGATTGGTACCCGGTATCGTTTCGGTAATGCAGAAAATCTACGATGAATTGATGGATAAATCATTACTGTATATTATATTATCCGGTTCGAGCATCAGCATGATGGAGGATGAATTATTAAGTTATAAATCACCCCTGTATGGCCGGAGGACTAGTAGTCTTGAGCTTTCCACATTCGGAATTTCAGAGGCCAGGCATTTTTATAATCACAATTTTGAAGAAGTGATAAAGTTGTATTCTGTATTCGGTGGTGTACCGTTTTACCTCGCCCTTGCTGATAATAGTATGTCTGTGGAACAGAATATCAAAAACAAGATAATGACAAAGGGCGAAATATTATATCAGGAACCTAAAATACTTCTCAAGGAAGAGTTCAGGGAGCCACGTGTTTATGAACTTATTCTCAGATATATATCAATGGGATATAACACTCATGGAAAACTGGAAAATGCGGTACATATGGATAAAGGTAATATATCAAAATACCTTGAAACACTTATTTCTATTCGTCTCATTGATTATATACTGCCTGCTAACATGAAACGCAGAGGTATATATGAAATTAAGGACTTTTTTTTGAACTTTTATTATAGGTTCATTTATCCAAATTTGTCAATGCTTGAAATTGATGAAACCGGTAAAGTATTGGAAGCAATCAAAAATGATTTAAATATTTATTATGGACATGCATTTGAGAAGATAGTCATTGAAATGTTAAATACAGGCATTATAAAACTCCCATTTACTCCTACAAATGTTAAAAGGTTCTGGTACAAGGACATAGAAATAGACGCAGTTGCAGTAAATGAGGAAACCGGTGATATTTGCTTTATTGAATGTAAATTTTCAGATAATGTCGATGGTATGCAGATTTTTCATGATTTAAAATATAAATCTTTATCAGTTAATCTGAATAGAAATAATGAATATTATATGATAATTGCAAAATCTTTCAAAACCAGGAGCGAGAATGCAATTAACATAGATTTTCAGGAGCTGGATAAACTAACACCGAAGGTAGATAAATAAAAGATTAACAATTCCTGCTATGTTAATCCGTAGATGTTTTCACTTAAGAGATATAAGCGGATTAATACAAAACTATAATATTATGTCCTGGAATGGCATTATTATATCTTCTGTCTTTCTTGCCTGAAGGATTTCCAGCGTCTCATTTGTAAGGTGGATCGGTATAAGTTTCTTAGCATGGCTTTCCCTGAATCCTTTCATTGCAGAAGAGTATGTGGAATGCCTCCAGAATTCTGCAGTTTTGTAATCATTATCCGAGTATGTCATCTCATGGAAAAATAGGTCCGCGTCTTCGCCTACTTTCGCTATATTTTCATTATAGGCAGTATCTCCTGTATAGGCAATAATATGGCCATGATATTCTATTCTGTACATATTATCCGGAATAGCATGATATCCATGGAATGTTTCAATATAATCGAATTCACTTTTTGCAATGAACCGGGCTTTAAGCTCATAAACTTCCCTGCCATCATTGATTTCTACATAATTGGCCGTTACCCTGAATTTTTCATTGTCCGGCGTATTATAAAGCTGTAGTATTCTTTCAGTATTCTTTTTAATTCCCGGTGGTCCCATAATCGTTAGCTCATCTTTTATGTTCCTGGAACCTCTGTACCATAGAATTTCGGCAAGACCACCGAAGTGATCCAGATGCATGTGGCTTATCAAAATCTTATCCAGCTTTCCCGGGTCTATTGCTGACTCCAGCATAGACTCTATTGTATGTGGACCGCAATCAAGCAATATCTGCTTATCAATAATCATAGACACATTCCTTCTTCCAGCTTCAATATGCGAAGACCAGTTTCCCATAAATTTTATTTCCATTTGTTCACCGTTTATTTCATAAAAATTACGTAACAATAATTAATGATTTCCAATATAATTCATATATAACTATATACTATATATAAATTTTAGATAATAGATATTTTTGAAATTGACTTATTGTTCTATATATTTTATCATATCATTCGATATTCCAGTTTCTTTCATATATATGTCTATGCCGGAGGAACCTATGATTTCTAGGGCAGTTTTTATATCATTTTTAGCTTTCTCCGGTTCAAGTTTTTTCCATAAGGGGAATACTAATTTTTCTTCCTGGGAGTTGTGAAATGTAAGTGTCTGGAAAAA
>JAKAAU010000160.1 GCA_021802165.1 Thermoplasmata archaeon | reverse complement strand
ACATTAATGCTACAATTATAGCAAATGCTATAACTAACTTCTTACTTGTTAAAATACCTCTTTTATTCATTAAATTAACAATACATAGTTGTATATAAATCTTATCTTCACCGTTTTGTTTTGTTATAACTGCACACCTAACTATATATAACTTACCCTTTAATTTTCCACAATACTACTCTCCATGTACATTCTATTAGTTTTAATTATACAGTATTTATTTCATTTAATCCTCCTTTTGGCATTTTATTTTTACACTCAGAAAAGATGATAAATCAATTATATTATATGAACAAATTATGATATAGAAATGTACCTCGTATTTTTGCATTTGACGATTTTCATTGCACCATTCCAGAGTTCTCCATTTGATACCTCAGTGAGTTTACATGCAACGTTCCTATGGTCAAATGCATTTCTATAAACCTTTTGATTAACATACTATATATCCTCTGAACCAACTATCTCCTCAAATGTATAAAACCTCCTTTCTATCCTGTATATCATGAAATACATTAAGGAATAATTGTTTCTCAGTTCTATTCCTATCTTTCTTTTGACTATTAGCAAATCTGATACAATTTTCCGTCTTTATTTGTGTTAATTCGGAGAATGGGATGGGTATTATAAAATATATAATTATAAATTTCAAATATGCCGTTTGCTAAATCTGCAGAGATATATAAGTAGTTTTTAACAGAATCTATAATTTCATGTGATATAGACAAGTCATATATATTGCACTTGTTGTCCCCAACCATCCAGAAAAAGTATACATATAATTCCTGTACTTCCTCCACTCTGTAGTGAAATGTTTGAATGTATGGACCGTGAATGAAGCAAATGTAGCTATTTCATTTGTGGAATATATTGATTGTACTTGCCTGTTTACAGAATGTAGATTAAAGCGTATTGATGTCTCTTGTAAAAGTCTGGAATTATGCTATCTCCTTGATTTCTATTAGTTCAATATACTTTTTATGGTTTCCCAAGGATATTTTCTTTCACTACGATTTTTATAATAATTTAAATAGTAGTTTATGAATTAACTAAAAAATAAAGGGGTAATTTCATGGATGGAGAAGAAAAGAAAGAGCAAGAGGAGCTGAAGCAGCAGAAAAAATATCTAAAGGACCGAAAAAAGATTTTGAAAAGTGAGGAAAGGGCGAATTCGGCAGAAGATGCCGCCGATGCTGAAGAAAAATCCGACGGCGGAGCGTTTCAATAATTTTCCTAACTTTTTTAATAAGAATTCTGAATACTTTTGTATAGAATTAATTATAGTAGCCTTATAATTATAAATAGATAATACAAATATACGATAATGAATAACTACCTAATGTACCCAGACATTAAAGATGATCTGATAGTTTTTGTACATGATAATGACCTATGGAAATATAGCATAAAAGTAAAAGTAACTGAAAGACTCACAAACAATCTTGGAATAGTAACATCCCCAAGAATAAGCCCTGATAAGAAATTTGTATATTTCAGATTAATGACCGGTAAATCTGCCGATAGTTCTGATATATATTCAATCAATCTCGATACAGGACAACTAATGAGAATTACCTATGTTTCCGGAAAAAGTGTTAGTAGAAGAATGTATACATCCAGTGCCGGGTTTGATAAGAACAATAACTTGATTGTTTCCACTGATATCTATTATCCATTCGGAACTCCAATGCTTTACAGGGTTGAAAATAGTAATTTATATCCCCTTAACCTTGGGCCTTCTTTAAATATTATATACGATAAGGATAACATATATCTGGGCAGGAACACAATAGATATGCCACACTGGAAACACTATAAGGGTGGAACACGTGGAAAGATACTATTAGGAAAGAATGAAAATTTCAAAATAATAGTTGACCTGGAATCCAATGTGAACTGTCCAATGGTTTATAATGGTAATTTATGCTTTATTTCCGATCATGAAGGTACAGGAAATATATATTCCATGTCAGCCAGAGGAGAAATGATAAAGTTAACAGACTTCAGTGATTACTATGTCAGAAATGCAAATTCCGATGGAAAAAGCATCATATTCCAGCAAGGGGGTTCTTTATTTTTACTGAGTGATGGAAATATATCAGAACTTAATATTGAAATAAATGTACCTTCAATCAATAGGGAAATAAGAATATTGAAAGCTATAGACTATTTAACCGGATATAGTCTTGATTATTCGGGAGAAATGCTCTCCTTAACTACACGTGGGCAGGTTCTTTATACAGGTATTAAAGGTGGACCAATATTCAATATAAGCAAATTGAAAAACCAAATAGCAAAATTTGCCAAACAAGACTTGATTGTTTACAATTACAGTGAAAACGAGGATTTAATTTCTATATACGATTTAAACGGGGAAATCAAGAATAATTTCCCGTTTGATAAGGGAATAATTGTAAATATCAAAGCATCTCCTGATGGCAAAAAAATAGCAATTGCCAATAACAGATTTGAATTATTCATATTAACACCGGATAATAGAAAAATAGAAAAAATAGATGAAAGCGAATCTGATACCATTGATGATTTTTCCTGGTCAAACGATTCCAGACTCCTTGCATATTCATTTCCAGAATCCAGTTATTTTGGATACAACGGTAGCAGTTATATCAAAATCCATGACACTGAAGATAAAAAATCATACAGATGTACCACTTCCGGTTCCATAGATTTTAAGCCAGTTTTCAGCAGTAAAGATGATTACTTATATTATCTATCAAAGAGATCACTTGACCCTGTTATGGACCAATTAGTATTTAATCTCGGGTATCCTGCTATAACCAAACCCTATGCAATACCATTAAAAGGTAATAGCATACCTATTTTTTCAGATATTCCAGATGAACTTATCAAAAATCATGAAAATAAATATTTATTGGATGACATAGCCAGATTTAGTCAGGTGTTTCCCGTCGATGCCATGGATTATGTGGACATTTATCCAGTTGATGATGGAGTACTATTACTGCATATGCCTATTGAAGGTGCCATGAAAAGTTATTTATTCAACGATGGTGAAAAATCAGGGCAGTTACAATTATTCAGCTTTAAAACCAATAAATCTGAAACCTATGAAGATAGTGTTGTCAGCTTCTATCCATCGGGGAATGGCAAATACCTGATGATCAGAAAACCTGGAAATAAATTCATAAAAAGGGAAATAACTACCAAAAAGGATGAAGATATAAATATGGATAGACTGAAACTGATTGTAAATCCACCCATGGAATGGGAAAACATGCTGTATGATGCATATAGGCTTATAAGAGAAAATTTCTGGAGTACTGAAAAGCTTAAAATATTGGGCAATAAGCCTTATATTAAATACAAAAAACTTCTTGAAAGATTGAGCTGCAGATTTGAACTATCTGATATATTGAGGGAAATGCAGGGAGAGTATGGGACTTCCCATTCCTATGAAATTGGTGGAGATTTATCTGCTATTGAATCAAAGGGCATAGGTAAGCTCGGCATTGATTATATTTATAAAGATGGAAGATACATAATCAGAAAGATATACAGTGGTGATTTATCCAATGAGAATGAAAAGTCTCCACTACTTTACACAGATATCAAAGAAAATGATGTATTGAAGTCCGTCAATGGACTAGAATTGAATGAGGATTTCAATCCTGACAGAGCGCTGTTGAATCATACAGATGAAATCGTAAAGATTGAGGTTCAGAGAAATAATGATGTAAAAAGTTATTTAGTAAAGACCCTGGGTGATGAAAAATATTTAAGATACCGTAATTTCGTTGAAGCAAACAGGGAGTATGTGCATAAAGTCACAGATGAAAAAGTCGGTTACATACATATTCCAGATATGGGCATGAATGGTTATAACGAATTTTTCAGGCTTTACGACAGGGAATCAAACAGGGAGGCTCTAATAGTTGATTTAAGATTCAACGGAGGAGGTTTTGTTTCGCAGTTACTTCTGGAAAAAATAGCCAGAAAGAGAATCGGTTACGATGTGCCCAGGCGTGGAATTGTTACCCCATACCCTGTTGATTCTGTTAATGGGCCGCTAGTTGCACTGACAAATGAATATGCAGGATCTGACGGGGATATAGGCACCCATGTATTCAAGCTAATGCATCTGGGAAAAGTTATCGGAACCAGAACCTGGGGCGGTGTTATTGGAATAAATCCTAAAATCAAGCTCCTAGATGGTACAACTGTTACCCAGCCACAGTTTGCAACATGGTTTTCCGATGTTAAATATGGATTGGAAAATTACGGAACAGACCCGGATATACCAGTTGAGTATATGCCACAAGATTTTTTGAATAATAAGGACCCTCAGCTTGAAAAAGGAATTGAACTAGCACTGGAAGAAATAAAAACATACAAAAAATTGAATTTAAGCGATTAAGATAGCTTTTTATTCAATATTTA
>JAKAAU010000159.1 GCA_021802165.1 Thermoplasmata archaeon | reverse complement strand
TAATGGTAGATTCATTAACCTAAAACCACGTGCCCTGGCCTTGAAGACAGTAGCTATAACCTCCGTCGAGGCAATGATTGTACCAAGCCCTCTCACCACCACTGCGGCAGCAGCCGTATCAGCCCCAATATATGGTGTAAACTTAAATGATGATAATGGCTGATAAACTGTCCATCCTGTATCGAGATTTCCGCCAGGAAGGAAGAATCCCATCCAGAGAAGTATACCACTGAATAAGTATAACCAGTAACCCAGGGCATTAATCCTTGGGTATATCATATCTCTAGAACCAATAGCAAGCGGTACCAAATAAATACCAAATCCAAAACCTAGTGGACCAAGGAACCATATTAGCATTGTAAGGCCATGTATGGTTACAAGCTGATTATACTGAAGTGCGTCCAGAAATCTTCCGGAGAATAGACCATAATGAACAAGGTCATATCTTGGTATTGCCAGCTGTACTCTCATCAAGAGCGCTAGAACACCGCCACCTATAAAGAAAACCAGAGATGTCAGTATATACAGCAGCCCTATTTGTTTGTGATTTGTAGAGAAAATCCAGCCTCTGACTGAATTGTATATCCTGTTATTCTTTTCATATAATTCATCGTTACTACCGACTTCCATGTTAAATAATTTCTATGTAAAATATAAGAGTAATTATAGAATATTTTCGTAACTTATTCCCATATAAATTTAAAAACTTAGCATATTATGCTATTTTCATTCATGAATGTGTTGTATATCAACATATAATTAGATAAAACGCAATATATGTATATTTAACGTGAACTTAAGATAAGATGTTAATGCCTGTAAATATACTAAAAGGAGAAGAACATAAAATCTTTACAAATTTATAATTTGATACAAAAATTCGAGATGATATAATAGAACCATAGAATCTTAGACACAGACTCTGCCAAATTGATGCCATTGAGGGATAGTGTGGTCTACAATACAAATCTCTAAATAACATTTTTAACTTATTGCAACAAATGAGCCAAAAAGAGCATTATAATAAAAAGTTACTGGCATTCTTTATAGCTTTCTTTATAGTTATAACTTTTCTTGCAGTTTACGGTGCTGAACATTATAACGGACATGATGAAACAGTAGAGCTTGAACAATACTGCAAAATATCAGATAATGACCTGGTTAAGGACAATACCAGTACATGCTTGTACTATATAACATGGGATGGAAGTCCTACTGGTAATGCTGGATCCTGGGCGTTATATGAATTTTTAAATGACCATGGATATAATATGGATAAAAATGGTTATGTTAAAACATCTCAATCTATGGATAAGTTTGAGTATAACAGTACCCCAGGAGTAATATTCAATAATTCTACATATACTGTAGATTATAGTGGGCACACAACTATAATTAAACCAATATACATTTATGGTGAGAACCTCACAAATAACACTACAATAGCCGCTGGCCTACAAAAATTGAAAGGAGATGTGCCTAGTGGAGTATATAACGAGGTTAAAATATATACAACAGAGGCCATAGTTGATGGGCTAAGCATACCAAGCGACAATATCAGCCAGTACCATCACATTAATTCTGTTACATTAATAAATGGACCGGCAGGAGCATATATATTTAATGGATACCTTATAAACCCAACAAATTTTGAACATGAGACACCACATCAAGTTATAACAGATTTAAGGGACAACCCATCATATAAGCCAGTAGGAGATGCGGTCAAAGGTCTAGAAACATATATCAAGGATTCTGATTAATTATTTACCAAAATTTTAATTATAAGATTATTTATAAAGAGGACTTGCCGATAATTTAAAGGTATGAGAGAAATAAGGGAAAATTCCAGATATAACAAGTATCCTCGTAAAAGAGAAAAATGGATAAAGATGATCTATTGCACAAAATGATGCACGTTTATAAAAATTATTTAATTTGGATTAACCTGGTCGCTCAAATTATCTATGCTGGCATTATGATTCCTTATTTTTATCTCTGAACTTTAGAATTATCATTATAGCAATAAATGCTAGTGCTATAGCTAACATAAATAAGTCTACAGCATATCCATCCGCATAAAATCCAGAAACAATAGAGCTGGTAGAATATGGTTTAAATGCCAGCAAAAGTCCGAATATACCCATCATAGGCACGGAAAAGAATCTATTTTTTATTTCTTTACCCTGAGTTTTCATAATTATGTATAATTTTGTATATTACTTAAAAGTTATTATAAAATATATTTATATTTTAAATATACGGGTTTAAATTTTATTTGAACCATTATTCTCTGGACCATGCAGTGATATCTGGGTGGAGGCTAATGCTGTAAGTCCGAGGCCAATTATAAAGGCTGCTACCCCAATCACACCGGTGTATGATGCGTATGGCAATAATCCATAAATTGATAATATCGCTAATCCGAATCCACCGATCAATAACGAAAGTCCGGCCGTTAAAAGTTTCATTCCTTTAGGTAACATATTTATCACTGAGTGATTATAATTTAATTCTATTTAATATTTTTTATAGAAATCATTTGCCTACATACGTTTATATTAAAGTTTGAATATATTCATTAATAAGTATTTTATACATACAGATAATATGTACATATGACGTTTGACATAACATCTGCATTAATAACACTGCATGCAGCGGCTTATAATCCCAATTCAGAGACCCTGTTCTTGCTTGTTATAATGGGTATGTGTGCTGCAATAGCTATAGGAGCAACAATATTTGTAAAGGAATTTATACTTAGAAGGTAAACAAGGAGTAAAGATATTTTCTATAAGTTATAAATATTACAGATAAATATTTTTATTACAAAACTAGTTTTTAAATAATTATTGAACATCTTATTTTTCTGCTGGAGCAACCATCTTAGAATTATGGTTTTTTACCAATATTGGTGTTTCTGGAATAGAATATCTATACATTGTATCTATTGTGCTAAGCCACATAAACGGAAGTGAGACTGCCCATAGAATTGCAGAGAAATAAAGCTGCTGTTTAATTCCGAAGAATGGAAATATGTCTGTAAGCGATATAATTGATATGTAGAAAAATACAAGTGCAGTCATGCTGAACATCATTGAATTAAATTCTATATATGCAGCCTTTAGCTTTTCCAGGCTGAAATACACAAGATATGTTAGAATACCTGCCCCAATACCCATTATATTCATCATTATATAAATATTATAGTTAGAATATGCGTAGTAAGCCAGTGAAGGTACGAACCATATAAACATCATAACAGATGCTATAGTCATTAAAGCTGCCTTTACTTTTACAGTTTTTATGAATGGTTTCATTCCCAATTTTGTTATGGCATACATGAGGAAAATACCAGAAATAAACATCAGTATATTTACCCCATAAAAGAATAGCATAGAGGTTTTTTGCAAATGGAAAAATATTCCAATCACTTCTAGCACTGGAATCAGCATAACAAAGAATATAGCCAGCAACGGAAAATAGTTACTGTTTCTCAAATTTTTGATGGAGGATACAAATTTTATTTTTGCCCTACGATTAATAAAAACACTGAGCATAAAGTTACTCAACAGCAGCAATAGAATACTTTCCGAGAGTAATGTAGTGCTAATAACAGTGGCCACCACTGCAGCTACAGTTGGCAGTATGGCTGTAAGACCCTCGCACTGGCAACTTAAGGCTGAAACACCACCGCTTATAGCTGGAGTAACAAGATTTGTTGCCTGTCTTCTTGCGCGTGATTTTTTCCCCAGAATTCCGGTATTTAAATTCACAATGCTAAAAATAAGAAAGTAGTTCTCAGTTAAAAGTGCTGCAAGTATTATATAGAGTATGATGGACTGTAATCCCATTGTAAAATATATATAATTAACACGCATTATAATACCATAGTAAAACAGGTATGGAACCTTTGATGAAGAAAAATCTGCGTATATTGAGTCGACAACTATTTTCGTAGGTTCCACCGGAACAGATATTACAAAAAATCTGGAAATAATTAACATAATAAATAGAATTAATATGAATGCGGCCCCACGGTAAAACATTGGCTTACTTTTTTTGAAATATAGATTATCAATTATATCAGTGTAAAAAGCCAGTGTAAGAAGGATCATTATTTCCATTAATGGATACACTATATAGGTAAAGAGGAGAACTATAAATGTAAATAATCCAATAAACAGGAAATACAAATAAATCCTATTTATTACTGAATTTTTCCTGAAAAAAACCAGAAGTGGGAATATTACATAGGGTATTAACAGGGCTATAAATTGGTATACAGAAGGATAGAGTCTGGTTGAAAATACCACGAATATTCCTGATATGGCGGAATAGATGAACAGATATAAGGTAAATACTGAAATTATTATACTTTCTACTGCTTCTCGCTTCATTATATTTTTTGATTAT
>JAKAAU010000158.1 GCA_021802165.1 Thermoplasmata archaeon | reverse complement strand
ATAACGAATTACATTAACTATTATCATAACACGGGATAGGAGCTCATCATCCTTAAAATAATAATACATAAAGCCAAAGGCAAGTCCCACAAATCCAACTATTCCCGGGAAAAGCCCTGTGCCTGCATTGATTTCAAGTATTATTTCAGAGATAAAAATTATGGAAAACAAACCCATAGACATGAATATCAATCTATCTGTAATTTTAAGCTTCCCTGACTGGTATATGCTAAAAACTATCGCCGCATAAAATACATCAAACAATATGATAAATATAAGACTAATCTTAAATAAAAGATCATTGTGGCCTGTCAAGGTAAACAATGTGTTTACAAGTGAAACAATTATGAAAAAACCTATTGAGGCAAAAAGAAGCAAGTGGGATATTCTGTTTATCCTCGTTCTGGAATCCTCATTGCTGTAAGATGACATGCACACTATAAATAAAAATCCTTATTTAGTCTTTGTTACAGGTGATTTTATATTCCCATTTATTGATTCTATTTCATTCAATGGTTGTATCATTGCTATTCCTTTTTCTGAAAGGCGGTATATGACTCTATGGGGTTTTTCCGATACTGTTATCCTGTTTATTATTCCCTCATGGTCAAGTATTTTCAGTGCCTCTGTGAGTGCCTTAGGAGTTATATTATCCATCCTGTTATATATCTCGTTGTATCCAGAATTCCCGTATATGGAAAGGAACTTGATTATAACCGGTTCCCATTTACCTCTTAGAGGCTTCAATGCCGTGCTAAGCGGGCATTCATTCGAGTTCATTTACCTCCCTCTGCTGATATCTGGTAATCATTCCATTTTCCATTATATCCATACTTGCGGTGTATAATATATCTTCCTTTCTGAAACTGATTTTTGCATTCCACTTCTTTAATCCGGAATAATAAAATATATCCTCAAATTCAATGTCCTGCACATTTACATTCTCAGTTTTTGCCATGTCTTCCATAATTATTTTTTTTAAATCTTCCATTTTTCCAATGATTAATTTAAACTCCATGAGCCATAAATGCATTGAATTATTATAAGCCTTTTTAAATTTGGAACTAACAAATCTCATAAGTGTTTTATACAGTATTTTCATTTGTTTTTATGGATGACCGTGGAAGTGCACTAGTCTTTATCAGGAACTATATATTGAAAAACTATGATGGCGTTGAGAACATAAGAATACGTGAACTGAACCATGATCGCTATACTGGCAACTGGACATCCCATACCAGCTTTAATGACGTGGAAAGAAGTTATGAAATAGCAATAGTGTTCAATAATGAAAAAATAATTTTTGTAAAAGAATTCTTATAAATTAAGAGCCATCGGCGAGATTTGAACTCGCGACCTGTTGATTACGAATCAACCACTCTACCTGCTGAGCTACGATGGCCTCTGGTATATTGCAATTCCTGATGGAATTTTTGGATAAAAATATGTTGATTTCTGGGGAAATATACGGTTATTCAATGTTAGATTCAGGAAATCATCCTTCTGCCAGGAAGGGATAAGTACTGCAAACTCACATTCATGCCGGTCAACCGCATTGATAGCTTCCGTCGTATTGTATATATAACCCACCTTTTTTTCCATTTCATCCCTGGTGAGGCCAAATACATTCTGAAATAGAATACTGTTTATGATCTCTGTGGAAAGAGGCTTTGCACTGCCGAACGTTTCATTTATGACATATTCCTTGGGTATAAGCCTGTAGAATAAACCCCTGCTGTAAACCCTTATAGTGTTATCATCTTCCATGGTTTTTTCTGTATAAACATCGAATAAGTTTTTGATTTTGTTCAGGTTCTCCTCAAAATTCAACCGGTAAACTAGCCTGTCAACACCTCCGATCATCAATCCATTTCCACAGATCGATGTTGTATAAGCAAGTGCATAATTCCAGAAACTATCACCGGTCTCTGCTTCCAGGTTTCTTATTGCCTGTGTTCTGTGATGCCCATCAGCAACAATCCCCTGAATATTTTCCAGGGATTCTTTCACCTTGGTTATACGGTGGGTGTCATCCAGAAAATAAACGTAATTTTCCACACCGCTGGGTTCCTCAAATTTGAATTTCTCCTCAAGATCGGCCGCATATCTTTTTATCAGTTTGTCGAAGCTGTTGTCCGGGATGACTATGAATATGGGTTCGGGCTCTGCCTGTAGCTCCTCCATTATTTGCTGCCTCTCCAGTACCTGCTTATCAAACGTATTCTCATGTGCGCTTATTGTACCGTTAAGTTCAAGCAGTGAAATAATTCCATACCTTGATACAGCCTCCTTATTTATGTAAAATACCTGTTTGAGAATAATAATTATATCCTTATCGTATTCATAAATAAAACCATCTTTCAGCCATTTATCCAGGATTTTTTTTGGGCTTATTCTGTTATTCATGGTCTCAGGCATGCTCAGAGCGGTTATATTGCATCTTGCAGAACGCAATTTCTTTTCCTGTTCAGGTGTAATGGTGTCAAACGGAGGAGAAACCACCTCCTTTATGTCACAGGAGAATAAATACGGTTTGAATTCTTTAATATTCATTACATCACCATCAAATCTCTTAATTTTTGAATATTGGATAAATAATTCTCATCTGCACCTGGCGTTTCCATAATCATGGGAATGCCATTGAATGAATCGTCATTTATTATATTTTTAAATCCCTTATCTCCGATGAATCCTTTTCCTATATTTTCGTGCCTGTCCTTTTTTGATCCCAGTTCAAACATGGAATCATTTATGTGCATGGCATAGATATTTTTCATTACTCCTGATGATTTCAGGCTTTCAATGGATTCTTCGTACTTGTCAACCAGGTCATATCCCTCGGCAAAAAAATGGCAGGTATCAAGGCATATTCCTGTTTTATTCTTTGAATCATCCATCATTGACCACATTTCTTCAATTGTAGCAGGGACTGTATTGCCCTTTCCAGAGGAGTTTTCAATGAGAAGCCTTATATTTCCCGTTTCAATTGAATTGAGTATCTCCATTATGGATTTTACGGCAAACTTTCTGTCCTTGTTTGAACCGGGATGGAAAACAAGGTATTCAATATCAAGACGGTTGCATGCCTCTATTTCATACCTGAGGTCCTCTACCGATTTATCTACAAGGTCTTTATTCTCTGATCCCAGGTTGAGCAGGTATGTAGCATGTACAACTGGCTTTTTCATTTTAAATTCTCTAACATTCTGCTTGAAACTTTCACATTCATCATCCTTTATTTCTCTGTATTTCCATTGAAGATTGCTCTTTACAAAAATCTGAAATGTATTGAATCCAAATGAATTTGCCCTTTCCGGTGATAAAGCTATGCTTTCTGCTACGGAAACGTGGCCACCTACAAGCTTATCCCTGCTCTCGAAGTCACATCTTAATTTCATCGTTCATCATCATGTTGATAAACTGCAGTACATGCAGTGAAAGCACAGGGTTATCGGTATAACCGCAGGCATCCAGGTCGGCCCCCGCCAGCATTGCCCTTGAATCATCGCTTGCTACATCTGTAGCTATGAGTCCTTCTTTCCTGTAAACTATGGTATTATGCGGCACTCTCTTATTGGGTGGTGTTATAAAAACAACCTTTACGCCTCTTTTCAAGGCATTTTCTATATTTTTCTTCAGTTCGCTTCTTATTTCCCTTATACGGGGTGTTGCAATAAGTATCTCCCTCTCTGTAAGATCAAACATCTCTGCCATTTTGCTCATTACTTTTGACCTTCCGTATATGGTGAATACCAGCTGTGGATCTCCCTTTGATGGAAGCACATCCTGCAATTCCTTTAAATCGTCAAATAATTTATTGACACTGCTAATGAAATCATCCTTTATTTTTGACATGTCCTCGGGCTTGAACATTCTGGGTCTGCCCTCTGTTTCCCTTGCAAATCCACGTGCCACAAGAGATTCCATTACCTTATAGGCAGATGTTCTGGGAATACCTGCGGTATCTGCAATAGTATCAGCATTTGCCACACCATGATATACTAATGAGGCAAAGGCCTGAGCTTCATATGACGAGAGTCCAAGGATTTTGAGCATATTTGCCGTTTTCATTATGTGTTCTGGATTAGCTTCCATAACTAATAAATGCCTTATTTACTTAAAACATTTTCTATTTGCCAAATAATACATGAAGTTCTTTTTGTCCAAAGGACTCCTAAGCCATTAATTTCTTAAGTCTGTGCGCAACTACATCTAGGAATACTTTCTTTATTATATTGAAGTAACCATTCACATCTGCATTTATTAAAATTCTATTAGCGGATTTGAATATTCCCCTCTTTATTCTCTTTCCAAGATATGTTTCATGTTCTTCTATTTCTTCATTATCCAGGAATGAACATTTAGATGTATATGATTCCTCCTGTATTATTACGTTTATATTATGTTCCTGACCCTTATAGTATATTTGATTTATAACCATATTA
>JAKAAU010000157.1 GCA_021802165.1 Thermoplasmata archaeon | reverse complement strand
CATATCTGCCTCACGGCTTCCCAGAACATTGGAACCTATTAAGTTTATGTGGTAATTGCTGCCAAGCATGGAATAATTGAAAATCGGCTTAACTGCATCTGTTGCCGATGAAATCACATCGGACTCGGAAAGACATTCCAGATTTTTTACAGGTGTTATTGAATTTCCAAATTTTCCGGCAAATGTTCTTGCGTGGTCAAAGTTTCTGGAATAAACATATGCATTATCAATGTTATAAAACTGAGAAATTGCTTCAAACTGTGATTCTGCCTGGAAGCCGGAACCGATAATAGTATAATTTATACTCCTCTTTTTCACAATTTCTGATGTAACAATTGCTGCAATTGCACCGGTTCTGATCTGCCCGAGAACGTTTGCGTCAATGGCAAAAAGCTTTTCAGGGTGTTCTGTTTCAAATATTAGAACAAAGAATCTATACCCATTCTTTCCTGCCATATATGTCTTCAATCCCGCTATTCCACGTTTACCGTATAATGCAGGCATTGTACTGAAAACAAAATCATTTCCATATATTCTATCCCGGGGAGAGGAAAAAGATTCATCTTTTCCGCACGAGATAAAAGCATCCCTGATCTCGGTAGCACATTCTCTTATGGAAAGATTATTTTTAACGTCAGAGTCATTCAGGTAAGTTATCATATTAATGATATCAGTGTTAGTTGTTATTAGAACTTTATGCTTATTTTCCATATTTACCATATTTATTTTGTGTATTCCATGAAAAACCACTTCAGTATAATTAAAAACAGTTTCAGCACAAATATTATAACGTGCCGGCAATCATGCCCTATGGCAATACTGCATGGAAATAGAATATACAGTGAAATAAGGAACAGGGAAGATATACTATTTATATTGCTGGCTGGAACTACTGAGGTATCTAAAATACCGGGAATATCCGCTGCAGGAGAAACCCCGGAGCTGACCGCATTGACACCGGTACTTGATTCCGAAATAATATGGTCAGGGAAATGCATAAGCTATGATGTTGTCCCCATGACCGAAAACGGAATTCCCACACCATCAATAATTACAAGGGCCGCCATCGAGACCTCAGGAATAGAAACACTCATTGTAGATGCCGGGCTGGTAGAGGATCCAAAAATTCCATTTATTAAAACAGGGCTTGGACCGGCATTGAACGGATCCGAACTAACAGCACTTCCGGATTATGATAGGGCACTGGCATTCGGAAAGTATATAGGCAGTTTAATTGATGGAAGATACAAATATATATTCATTGCTGAGAGTGTCCCGGGAGGCACAACAACAGCATATGCTGTGCTTTCCTCAATGGGTATTATGGATATGACCAGCAGCTCCATGAAAGACTCCCCTGACAAAATAAAAAAAGAGCTGGCCTGGAAAGCACTTGAAAGGATAGATAAAAGATCAACTGTAGAAGAAAAAATAAGGGAAACCGGTGATTACATGATGCCTGTGGCACTGGGCATAAGCAGGGGAGTAACAAATTCTACTATATTCTTTTCTGGGGGGACTCAGATGGCCACAGTATTCTATCTTGATAGTTTGATCAATAGTGGAAAAAACAGGTATGTATTCACAACCGGGTACATCATGAAGGATAAAAAAGACCTGATGGAAAAGCTTGCGGGCGACAGCATAATTTATGCCACCACGGATTTCACAGGCATGAAGGGCCTGGAATATTACGAGGATGGCTATGTGAAGGAGGGAACAGGTTTCGGTGCAGCCTTCGGAATTGCATCTATTCTGGGAAATGATAGCGATGTTATCTATAACAATATTGAAATAGTTTATAACAGGCTGGCTGGTGGCACCAATAAATAAAGGCTTGGGAAACTATGAAAAATAGTCAGATACTGGTATGTTCAGTAATTCAGAATACCACAACCTGCCTGCCGAGTGCCTTTCCATCCTCAAGATTCTTTAGCCCTTCAGATGCATCCTCCAGATCCATTCTTGAGCTGACGGGTTTTATATAATTGATCAAACCTTTTCTGGCAAGATCAACCACCTCATGCTGTTCCGAAAGAGTTCCTACATATGATCCTGCTATGGTCTTCTCCATCGATACCGTAAAAAAGGGAGAAATTGGTTCCTGTACACCTGTACCCATAAGGCCCACCATTACATATATGCCCTCCTTGGCCAGAGCCCTGCTGTATGTAGGTAATGTCCCCCTTCCCACAAGATCGATAACACCACGGAAACCGTGCCCCCTGGTTGTTTCCATTATCATTTTATTTATATCTCCAGATGACGAATTGATATACCCGTCCATCCTGCATATGCCCTCAGCAAATTCTATTGAATCATTCCTTATATCTGCGCCGATTATATTCACCTGAGGAAACAGCAAGCGAAGATACTGGAGTGCATAGGATCCAAGTCCTCCCAGCCCCACAACCGCAACGTAATCATCAGGCTTTAATTTTCCACCCAGTTTTTTAACCGCCCTGTACGTGGTAAGGCCTCCACAGGAAAGTGGTGCAAGTGCCGGCAGATCCTCTATGCCCGTAGCATTGATCAGATACCTGTAATGTGACACAGGGAAGTATTCCTGAAAGCCACCATGAATATTTATTCCCGGAACTACAGGCCTGTCCGGGATATTTGTCAGCCCTGCTGCAGTGTAGCGATCATCCTCAAGCCACTGCCATGGATATACCAGAACTGGGTCTCCAGGTTTAATTCTTTCAGGTACAGAATTACCGGTGGAAACAACTATCCCGGAGATTTCATGGGACTGTATGTGCGGGAGTTTTCCTGGAGAACCGCCTTTATACCATATCCCCTCCCAAACATGTACATCGCTGTGGCATATACCTGCTCCACTAACCCTGATAAGTACCTGGTCCCCTTCAGGCATAATAGTATCGGTATAACCCATTTCTAAAGGTGATTTAAAATTGACAAGAAATGCTGCCCTGTGTTTATCCGGTATTACATTTTTATCCATAATGTAAATGAAGAGTATTGAATATATATGTTTTATCAGTGGAACAGTTGCACTTTACTATCTAATATTTTCAATAACACTGGAAAAGGCTTCAATGGACATGGACATAACCCTGGATATGAATGGCCTTTTCGGGGTTAGGTTTTTTATCGATCCGGCTCCTGTCCTCTCTTTAAACTGGTCCATCACCGTGTCCATATTCCCTATGCCATCTATCAAACCATTTTCCTTTGCCTGTTCTGCTGAGAAAACTAATCCTGTGGCTATGCTGTCCATTTTTTCATCTGTAAAGTTGCGCCTTATCTTCACCTGGTCACGGAAGGCGAGGTAAATATCGTTCATTATGCCATTGTATATTTTGCTCTCCTCATCGGTCATGGTCCTGAATGGAGAGTTTATATCCTTATATTTCCCGATTTTATTAATTCTCATTTTGATTCCTATATTTTCTAGGAATTCAGAGAAATCAGGGGACATGCTTATAACGCCTATGGATCCTACAATGGATGTACGCATTGCAAATATTTTCTCTGCGGCGCATGCAAGCCAGTATGCGCCTGAGGCCCCGACTCCCTCCACCAGTGCATATACAGGTTTCTTATCAGATATTTTTACCAGCTGGTTGTAAAGGATCTCGGTGGAATTTGCATCACCGCCTCCTGAGTTGATTACCAGTAATACGCCCCTGACCTTATTTTTCTTTTCTATGTATTTCATTGCAGGCATATATGAATTCAGCATTCCTCTATTGATGGTGCCGTTTACATTTAAAATGGCTGTGTACATGTATTAATATATACTTTCATCTATTTAAATTATTGTTAAGATTTTTATTATAATTATCAAGCGCTTCCACAGGATCAGGGGAAGAGTATATGGACCTGCCTATAATAACATAGTCCGCACCGAGCATTATGGCACTTACTATATCGCCTCCCTGGGCACCCACACCTGGGGATATTATTTTCATGCCATCTGAGTTTTCCCTTACCTTTTTGAGGTAGTAGGGGCGGTTTCCAGGTGCAACGAGCCCGTATACGCCGGCATCGCGCGAAGTTTTTATCAGTTCTTCGGTGATGTTGTCCATATATGATTCCTGGGACATTGAAACAACAGAAAAAACCCTCATGCCTCCGGCGCTTTTTACCACAGCCCTCAGAGAATCTATTCCAGTGAATGAATGGCTTATTATCCCGTAAGCGTCATTATCCCTGGCCTTTTCAGTAATTAATCTTACAGTATTATCTATATCAGCCAGCTTGAAATCGCATATAATGCTGGAGTACCTGGATAATTCCTTTACGATTTTAATCCCGTTTTCAAGAATTATTGGCCAATTCACTTTAATGGCGAATACCTTGTCTCCTATAGATTCAGCCAGGCTTATGGCAGTATCATGATCATATACATCCAGGGCAAATATAATTCTGTTATCCATTAAAGACTGTATATCGGAATTGTATAATAATCCTATCTGTATGAAT
>JAKAAU010000156.1 GCA_021802165.1 Thermoplasmata archaeon | reverse complement strand
GAATTCATTGAAAGCCTCCCATCAGGGTATGAAACCGCTGTTGGTGAAAGAGGTATCACCCTTTCAGGTGGGCAGAAGCAGAGAATTGCCATAGCCAGAATTATTATAAGAAATCCAGAGATAATAATATTTGATGATTCAACTTCTAATCTTGACGCAGATACAGAAACACAGTTCCTCAGCACAATAAAGGAATTTATAGCAGGGAAAACAACCATAGTAATCAGCCACAAACTTTCATCTGTAATGCTTGCTGACCGTGCATTTGTCCTCGAAAATGGAAGGCTGAAGGAGGAGGGTGAGATTTCTGATTTAATCCATGAAAACGGTTATTTCTCTGATCTGTTCTCCGGTAGATTCAGGGGCGATAACACTGAATAAATATTTTATAAGGCTGATCAGGGAGGTGCTTTCCTACCGGCGGAATTCCAGCATAATAGTCGTATCAATACTTGCCTCCTCTGTTATAGCCATGATTGGCCCCTATCTGATAGGAATAGCAACGGATTCAATCATAGCACTGAAATTCAAAATACTCATATTCCTGGCAGCAGGATACCTTGCCATATACCTTGTAAATTATGCGGCCGAAAACCGGAGAACAAAGTATATGATGAACACCTCCCAGGAGGTTATTAAAAATCTGAGAAACCGGGCTTTCAAGAAGCTCCAGTATGTCCCGCTTAAATATTACTCTGGAAAAAATGCTGGCCAGATAATAAGCAGGATTACAAACGATGCCGAGACTTTATCGGATTTTCTTACATTCCAGCTTCCACAGGTTGTTGCGGGGATAGCCGGAATTATCGCATCTATAATTATAATGGTATACCTTGACCCGGTTTTAACACTTTATGCAGTTATCATAATTCCCATGCTTCTGGCCACAATACTGCTGATGAATAAGAAAATAAAGTTCAACTATATAAATGTAAGAAGGCGTATAGCCGAACTTACTGGAAATGTGGGTGAATCAATCAACGGCATCAAGGCTATAAAAAGCTCAGGAACAGAGGATGTGTTCAATAATAATTTCGAATCTGTAAATTCCAGGAATTACAATGCAAATGTCAGGGCGGTAAGGTTGACATCCATATTTTCCAGCATTGTCCAGGTCATAGAAGGATTGGGAATAATAATAGTCCTATATGAGGGTGGATCGGAGGTTTTCGGAAGGGTAATTAGTATAGGAATACTGGTTTCATTTATAGTTTATGTCCAGAGTTTCTTCAACCCCATAGTCCAGTTATCCCAGTTCTATAATTCCTATCAGTCCTCATCAATCGCCATCGAAAGGATATACAAAATAATAGACGAGGATGCTGATTACAACACCGGTGGCAATAAAATTCCCGTGTTCAAGAATAAAATTTCATTTGAAAATGTTTCCTTTGCCTATGATAGAGAGAGAATAATTAACGGCATATCCATGGATATCAGAAAGGGTCAAAAAATAGCTATAATAGGAAAAACCGGAGCTGGAAAAACTACCCTGTCAGGCCTTATTCTGAACTTTTACAAACCCACTTCTGGCTGCATAACCATGGATGGTGTTGATATAAATAGCTTCAATACACTGGAATACAGGAAGCTCTTCGGTGTGATACTGCAGGACCCGTTCCTATTTGAGGGCACCATACTTGAAAATGTCAGGTTTGCCAACCAAGATATTTCAGAATATGCAATAGATGCGAAGATGGAAGAACTGGGCCTTGCAACAATTCTGGGGCCACTGGGATTGGATGCTGAGGTCGGGGAAAGGGGCACAAATCTATCGGAAGGCCAGAGGCAGGCAGTATCAATACTCCGTGCCGCTGTAAATAACCCGCAGATCATCATAATGGATGAGGCAACATCCCAGCTCGATTTAAAGAATGAGGGCATTATTCAGAATGCAATTTTCAAGTTTATGGAGGGTAAAACAATAATAACCATAGCACACCATCTGGAAACTATTGTAAATTCAGACTACATTTATTATATAGATCATGGAAGCATACTTGAAGAAGGCACTCCAGAGGATTTAATGAACCGTGGTACAAGATTCTATGATTTATATCTGAAAAATAAATTGCTAATATAAACTACTGTTTATTAACATTATCCGGCGATGGTATTTTTGTGAGTTTCCCTTTAACCTTATCCGGGTCATATCTTATATCAAGCTCCTTCATTTTTTCCATATAAGCATCTTCAAGGTTAAAATTTAAGTGGTCTGCGATTGCAAGGCAGGAGAATAGTATATCAGAAACCTCATTTTTTATCATTGTAAGGGATTGTTTATCGTTTCCATTTAAGATGGCTTTCTCAAAATTCTGGTCTCTCCACAGGAATATTTCCATTAGCTCATTTGATTCTATGGAGCAGTTCATTGCCAAATCCTTAAGTGTGTGAAACTGCCTCCAGTCTCTTTTATCAATAAAATCTTTCGCTATTTGCTGAAGTTCTGATAGATCAGACATGATAAGGGAGGTTAATTTATGATAAATATATTTTGATTAAATGAACTATACTGCATAATCGATCCGGGAAATTTTCTGTCTTCCAGTCAAAAATTTTATCCTCTACTATTTATATATAAAATTATATATGCTAAATTGATTAAGTTTAAAATAATGTATTTCAGACGCAAATCGGGCAAATCATAAATAAAGTTAATACATAATGACTGAAACAGGCCGCTTTGGCATGTGTTGCATGGCATTAAAAGCGTATGTGAAGATAGGGATTGATATTGTATGAAAAGTAAGGGTCATTCTAATGGAGAAAATTCAAAAAAGGGAAACGACAATTCAATTGTGAAATCAATAGTTTTTTACGTTATCTCAATTTTTCTTTCAGTTATAATAATAATGATCTCAATTACTATCATGACAACTGTTGTTCTTCTTGGATACCGTTTGAATTCATATTATTATTATCTTATTTTTATTGTTATATCAATCAATATCGGAATTCTGGTGATTTCCCTCCGGGGTATTATCCATACATATCCATTGTTTGCAGATCACAATAAGGAAAAAATAATCCTGATGCCATCACCTGAATCCAAGAAAACTGATGATAAACCTCCCAGAAAAGAGATACTGACAACAGAATTTTTTTCCCAGACAGAACTTGACATTATTGATCTTCTCATGAAGCACAACAATGCAATGCTTCAGAGCACTATTGTTTCCTCTTCAGGAATATCCAAGGCCTCAGCCTCAAGAGCCATTACATCCCTTGAAAACAAGGGGGTAATACTAAAGAAAAGAAAGGGCGTAACAAATGAAATAATTCTTCCTGAAACCTATTTCAAATAGTTCCATGAAACCTGTTTCAGATAGAGCTTAAAAGCTATTCCCGGATATATAGAGTATGGAAAAGAAGATTTGGAATATGGTTTGGATACTGGTGGCGCTTGTTGCTGTCATGGCAACTATCTCTGTTGTAATGGCTGTGCTTTTCGGCAGGAATTACTATAATGGTCCCTACCCACCGTTTAATATGCCAGCTAATGGGTATGCACGTGTTGGCATAGCTATAATGATGCCTGTAATGGCCATAATAACTATTATATTTGTTATAATATTTGTGCGTTTCTTATTAGCCAATATCAGGAGCACTTATATGGAAAGACATGGCATGTGGTCAAATAATGCTGAAAATATTGCAAAAGAAAGACTGGCAAAGGGAGAAATAACTGAGGAGCAGTATCAGAGGATAATTGAAACATTAAGGAAGTAATGGTGGATATTTATCACAATACCCACCATAAAAATAATATTTTTAACGGATGGGAATACTGTTAATTTTTAATGCCAATCTGACCTTCATAATTCTAATAAAAATAAACCTATTTCTGTTTTATCATAAAATAAAAACTTCAATGGTAAAATTATAAATTTAATTCTGAAAATTAACTTCAAATTCATGCCTAAAATTATAAAATGACATAAATCGGTATTCGTACAGAAGACTCTAAAACATCCATATTATAAGATGCGGAGGGTCGGATTTGAACCGGCGAACCCCTTTGGGAACAGATTTTGAGTCTGTCACCTTTAGCCTGACTCGGTAACCTCCGCTTTTTGATGTACAGCATTTACAATGTCATACAAAGCTCACTTACTATTGATTATAGAGCTTATAAATTCAGTATCACAGGACTGCATAAAAATTTTAGCATTGTAATTTTTATAACAGGAAATTACCCCAGTATCAGCATGAATCAGAAATATCATAATATATCGTATCATACCATTTTATGGAAATATGCATAACAATAGACGAAGAACACTGCAATGAATTATACAATTCATTAATACAGGATAATAATCAGGATATAACCATGGAATGTAGGGATAATAAAATAACTATTAAAATAAAAAATGCAAAAATTTCTTCTATATACAATCTCATTGATGATATAGTAAGAGATTATGAAACCTTTAAAAAAATAGGGGAATTATAAA
>JAKAAU010000155.1 GCA_021802165.1 Thermoplasmata archaeon | reverse complement strand
TCTGAAGCTGATCCTTATTCTTAATTGTGCCATTAACTATTTCAGAGGTAATTTCCTCATAAAAATCCATGTAAAAGATAATTGCTTATAATTATAAATTTTTATTCATTCCGTTTTCATCGTCATTTTTATGCTGCTCTATGTATTTTCTGCGTCCTATGGATCTGATTACAAATGAGAACACTATTACCAGTATCAGTATGACGAAGTCGTAATCTGCAGGTATTCCAAGATAGCTGGAAAAAAGTATGAGAACTATGGCTATCAGGAATACAACGTTGGAAAGAATGGCATATATACGGGGCATTCTATACATGTTTCTCCTCTGGGCGGCCGATGTTCCCTGTGCATTGGGATTCCCGTATGCAGTTCTTATATACGGAGACATTACGCTCATATATACCACAACCGGAACCTCGTCATTCATAAAATCATATATGCCTGTAAGTGACCCTGGTCCGAATGTTAGTGTTCCTATCTTGGAATCATCTGATTTGATATCCATCTTCCGTGAATCTCCATCCTGATAGGGCCTGCTCAGAGAATAATTCCTTCCATTGTAGTTCATGGAAAGATTTCTTGAAATTGTTCCCATTTCCATGGAACCCTGACTGATTTTGTAACCGCCTGGCGCCTTGTCGATGTAAACATTTTGAAGCCCTGAAGTACTGGTAATTTCTATGGATTTAGCACCTAGATTGGAGGAATTTGCCTTTACTTCGTAAACCTCCGTATCATCCTGGTATATCTTTCCATCTTTATATGTATATTCCACATTTTAACATTGAAATTTAATATATTATACTTTCTATTATTATTTAAGTACATAGAATATAAATTTGTGTGGGATAAAATCCATGATAATCAAATAATTCACAAGTAATATCCGGAAATCATTGTTTTACCCCAGAGATTTGATGCTTTAAAAGAAGGATGCCAGTGAAGGATAGGCCTCATTATAAGTAATGGATATTAATACGATAATCTATCATGGAAAGGGATGGTACAGGATTTAAAAACGAAAATATCTATGTTTGGCAGTAGATAGCCTGATTTTTAAAGGATAAAAGCGAATTATTTATTCTTTCTTTAATGCCTTCTTGTCTATTTTTCCAACCTGCGTAAGGGGAAGGCTATCCCTGAATTCTATTATTTTTGGAATTTTGTACACTGACAGTTTCTGTTTACAGTATTCTTTTACCTCATCCTCTGTAAGTGTTTTATCTGATGGGACAATAAATGCCTTTACAGTTTCTCCCCTGTGCGGGTGCGGAACCCCTATTACAGCACACTCTGAGATTTTGGGATTTTGATAAAGAACCTCTTCTATTTCACGTGGATAAATATTGTAACCACCTGCAATAATTAAATCCTTCTTTCTATCTACTATATAAAAATAGCCATCCACGTCCATTCTCGCAATATCCCCTGTATGAAGCCAGCCATCCCTTAATACATTCCTGTTTTCCTCTACCCGGTTCCAGTATCCCTTCATTACCTGCGGGCCCTTTATCAGTAATTCCCCCTCCATTCCGGGCTGCAACTCTGTTTCCCCGTCATTTATGTCCACTATTTTTTCGTAGGTGCCAGGAAGCGGAAGCCCGATAGACCCGGGCCTTCTCTTGTCCTTCCATTCCGGGAGAAGTGGTGATATATTGGTTACGGGAGAGCATTCACTTAATCCGTAACCCTCCACAAGCGTTCCACCTGTAACGTCCTCAAATTTTTTCTGTAGTTCCTGGGGAAGTGGCATGGCACCTGATATGCACAATTTTATATTGTCAATTCCGTATTTTTTTACATCAGGATAGTTAATAATGCTGTGATACATCGTTGGAATTCCGGGAAATGCTGTAGGTTTCTTTTTACGTATTGCCTTCAGTATCATTTTCTGGTTTCTGGGATCCGGTATAATTATGAGCCGGGAACCCTGGAGGAGGGGGGTCAGCATTGCCGTCATCATGCCATATACATGAAAATATGGTATTGAAGCTAAATATGATATTTCCTGCTTGAAATTTTCCGGGAACCATTCTATGAGCTGGTGCGCATTGGCAATCAAGTTTCTATGTGTCAGTGTAGCAGCTTTCGGCACACCTGTTGTTCCACCTGTGTACTGCAGAAGTGCTGGGTCATCGTATGGGTCTATTTTTGCATCTTCAATTTTTGTTTCTGCATGTCCCCGTCTATATCTTATAATCCCAGGTTCCTGTGGCAGATGCTTTCTGCTATCCTTATCCACCAGCCGGAAGAGGGTGGATTTCAAAGGTGGCAGATAATCCTCAACACCAACAACAATTATGGTATTAAGCAGTTTTTTTCTTAATGGCAGAACCTTCTCAAGAGAAGCTGCCATTATAACAATTCTTTGTGACCCGGAGTCCTTAAGTTCATATTCTATTTCAGGGGTTGTATAAAGGGGGTTCATCTGAACCACCGTAATTCCGAGCTTCATTGCAGCCATAAAAAAAATAATGTACTGTGGCAAATTGGGCAGCATTATTGTTAAACGCTCCTTAGGCCTCATCCCCAGGCTGTTAAGAAATGTGGATGCTCCCTCTATTTCCCTCTTAAGTTCACTGTAGCTTATTTCATTCCCCATAAAGTCAATTGATACATTCCTGCTATACCTCTCTGCAGATCTGGAAAACGCCTGGTATATGCCCGTTTCAGGGATCTCTATGTGCCTGTTTATGCCCGGTGGGTATGACTTCATAAGTATTTCATCAAGACTGTTTTCATCTTTTAAGGATTCCGTATTCTCATCTCCATAAATTTAATGACTTTAATTCCAGTTTAACAAACATTGATAATAAACTTAATAAGTTTCCTGTGAGCACGAAATTTAAGCGTCCGGCGTTTTATTTTCCAGTGTACCGTATATAGTTAGGAAATATCACCACTTCAAACCGGTGATTTTCTCATACATATGGATATACAGGTCAGAGACAGTTTTTACCATATTCTCCGGCAGGGGTGCTATTTCAGGTTCTTTTTCATGCCTGTCCCTGGCATCTAATAACTTTTTATGATACCCGGATTCACGGTAATACTGCCTTACCATTTCCTTGCTCAGTTCATTGATCTGCCCATTATTATAGTCATTTTTATCCCAGAACCGGTCCTCATCCAGCGTTCCAAAGGTGTCAATAATTACAGGATTTCTTCCTATTCCCAGGGCGAACTCCTTTTTGCCATCTGCATGCAAAAGCCCCCTGGATTCAACAGAGCTGTTTATTCTTCTATCTATCTTAAAAATTATTTCCCTTATTTCATATAGTTCACTGAGTTTTAACCCGGATATCTCCAGTGCCTCACTGACATCGAGATACCTGTCGAATTTTTCAAATTTTGTGGAAACCTCGAAAAATGGGTCTGGAAGTTTTTCGCCGTACACTGGCATATTCTTAAACCCAATAGAATGGTAATCAATTTCACCAGATTTAATCCTATCAAAGAGGGACCCGGCAAGATAATAACGGGTAATAAATTCCAGCGGAACCATAAAGTTCGATAGAAATGGATAACCATGGTTAAGCTGCCTGTATTTCTTGACCCGCATTTCTGAGTCTGATATTAGTTCTATCATATCCGTCTCTACACCGATTGATGAGGCAATATTATACCAGTAGCCAGAGGTCCTGCACAATGATTCTCCCTTGTGGGGTATTGCTGATGGAATTATTTTATCAAACACCGAAATTCTATCAGAGAATTTGAATACCAGAGTATCGCCATCATCATAAACATCCTTAACCTTGCCTTTTCGTAGCAGATCCATGCCTGTAAATGTTTAATATAGATATAATTTTATCTTATGTGTTTAAATATAAGATATCCGTAGCATTTTTCCTGCATGCCTTTTTACCTTTTATCCATGGGAACCAACCTGTTTTCCTTTCCCCTGAAAAGCGATAATAGCATTGCCACAACTACAATAATAAAGGACATTATAAGCGCAGAACGTATGCCGGTCATAAATTTTGCCGCGAGTGATCCTATTATGTTATGGAGCCCGAGAAATACTTCTAATGCCACATACTTGGGAACTGTAATGGATGCTATGGTTATGGCAAGGACATAGCTTATCAGGGTGCCAATATTTGCAAAGGTACGGAGAAGGCCCGATGATAATCCATAATAACCAGGCGTGGCATTTGCCATTACTGCACTGTTATTAGCAGGATAAAAGAGTGATGATCCACTGCCTCCGAGAATTGATGCGATTATTACGAAATATAGAGGAGTCGTAATAGAAAATGTTGTATAAACCAGTATGCCGGCAAGCATCAGGAATAATCCTGATGTGGCAGGAATCCTTGCACCTATTTTATCTGTGAGCCGGCCGGCGAATGGTGCAATGCAGGCACCGATAACATACCCTGGCACCAGCAGCAGGGAAGCATCAAGAGGGGTCAAACCACGTATACCCTGCAGATACATTATTATAAAAATTACTGATAAA
>JAKAAU010000154.1 GCA_021802165.1 Thermoplasmata archaeon | reverse complement strand
ATTACGGAAAAAATAACCTATCTCCCTGTAAACGTACTTAAGGTTGATGCGGCAATTATATTTGCAGACATAATACTTCCATTGGAGGCAATGGGATACAGCATAGATTTCAATGCAAATGGCCCGATGATCCAAAATGGATACAGGAATAATCGCGATATGCACGGTATCCATGAATTTGATAGCAATGCACTGCAATACCGGACAATGGACGCCATAAGGCTGTTCAAGCAAAAACATCCTGAGACACCTATAATAGGGTTTTCCGGGGGAATCATAACAGTGCTGTCCTATCTTCTGGCCGGCACATCCGATAATAACCTCATATACACCAAAAAAATTATGATCAATGACAGTGCTTTTACAGGCATCAAAAATATGATTAAAAACATGATCATAACCTATTTGAAAATGCAGATCAGTGCCGGTGTGGATGCAGTACAAATTTTTGATTCATGGCTGGGATCACTTTCACCCTATATGTTTGAGAAATATCTGAAAAAGGACATAATGGAAATCGTGGGTGAAATAAAAGGCAAAATACCTCTTATATACTTCTCAACAGGAAATTCGGGCATGATTGAACAGTTCAATGATATAAAGCCAGATGTTATCAGCCTTGACTGGAGAACAAGCATAAGCCATGCCGGAAAAATACTCAGGCCGGAGATTGGAATCCAGGGCAACCTTGATCCCTATGTTGCACAGTACAGTAAAGAATCAGCTATAGCGGAAACAAAATCAATTCTGAAGCAGACCGCAGGAATAAATAACTATGTGTTCAACCTGGGTCATGGCGTGCTTCCTGAAACATCACCAAGCACACTTAAGGAAATCGTTGAAACAGTACATGAACACAATTTCCATTAACCTTTATAATTATTTTTAAGAAAATAATAAATCTGTGGAAAAAATACGCAGTAATGAAAAAGGTTATACTGCTCAGTTATGGCAGCCCTGAAAGGATAGAAGATGTGCCGGCATACCTGTCCGGGATTTTTGAGGGCAGGCCCGTACCGGAAAAGATTATGGATGAGAACATCAAAAAATATGAAATGGTAAATGGCCATTCCCCTTCAAATCATATTATAAAAAATCTCATGGAGAAGGTAGAGAGGCTCCTGGCAAAATACGGAGATTTTGATATTGTGGATGCATACAAGCACTGGCACCCAGGTATAGAAGAGGTGGTCTCATCCCTTGATCCGGATTACGAGGAAATCATAGCACTTCCACTCTTTGCATTTAAGTCAAACAACATTAAAAAATCTTATGAAATTCCGCTGCAAAAAGGATTGAACGGGAAAAATGTAAAATTAAAATTCATTAATGGACTGGATAGAAACATACTGGCCTGCATGTGGGCATCTGAAATAAGCAGGTATATGTATGAATATGACGACTTCCTGTTTACAGCCCACAGCCTCCCTTTGATTGATGATGAAAGCGATTATGTCAATTCCCTTGAAAGGAATGCAAAGGACATTTCCAGAATACTCGGTATAAATAAATACTACACTGCTTTCTATAGCCAGGGTCCCTACGGGAAATGGATTCAGCCATCAATTTATGACCTGCTGGATCAGTTCAGGAAGGATAACGTGGACAGTATACTGGTATCGCCTGTGGGATTTCT
Source organism: Thermoplasmata archaeon (assembly GCA_021802165.1). The sequence goes on along the minus strand of JAKAAU010000154.1, from coordinate 2,850 downwards.
TTATGAGCATCTGGAAATTCTCTACGATCTGGACGTAAAATACAGGGACTTTTTATCAGATCATGGAATAAAATATGCACGTGCAAGAACACCATCCGATTCTGATGAAATGGCAGTGCTGCTCAAGAATATAATACTTGATAGCGCTGGCCTCAGGGATTGAAATCCAGGAATTCTGCATAGATATTCTTATAAATTTTTATTTAAATTGGTGACATCCTCCCATATATAACGCTGTGGGCTTCCCGCTTAAGAGTTAAATCTTTTTAAGCTTTAATGCATAACTATCCTATGGAATCATACAGCATCTTTTGCTACAATGCCTCCGATTACATAAAGGAGATTGCCAAGGTTGGAACTAATAGCGATATACAGTTATATCATAGAAAGGACGGTGATACCATAATGACATTTATCGAGCCGGTTAAGTATCCAGAGAAAATCTCATCGCTTACAGACTCCATATACCCTTCAGATATGGCAATAATAAAGGTAACTGCAATAAACCGTGACCTTGGTGAAGTTATAGTTGCACTTGACCTCATGGGGAAAACCACAGGATTTATAATAGCCACAGAAGAACAGCAGCCAGCAGTTAAAAAAATACTGGAAAACACATCCCTGACCGGGTTCAAATTTTTCCAGGGAAAACCCATGGAGCTTATAGATGAAATAAAAAAGGTGAAAATAAGCCGCAGTGATAATGATAATATTACCGTTATAGACCATTTCTTCAAGGTAAAGGGAGTGGGCACAGTGGCACTGGGTTTTGTTCTATCTGGTAAAGTGTCAAGGCACCAGAAGCTTATACTCTCTGATCTGGACAGGGAGGTTGAGGTGAGGTCAATACAGATGAATGATGAGGATGTTGAAACTGCACCTTCAGGGTCCAGGGTTGGGCTCGCCCTTAAAAACATAGAGCCCACCGATATGGAGCGCGGCATGTTTCTGTCTGATAAACCATTCAGATACGCAGAGGAAATAAAGGGCAAAGTAATTCCGCAGAAAAGCCTGAAACTGAATCTCGGTGATAACTTCGAAGTGTTTATATCTGACATAATGAGATTCCAGAGGGGAAAGTTCGAAAACGATCATATTATCCTTGATAAAAAAATTCCTGTGGTAAAAAACAGGGCTGTGGTTGCCAGCAATAATATAGTCCCAAGGGTATTTGGAACCATTAACCTTTAATTTTTCTTTTCAGCATCTGTTCAGTTCCTATGTCGTGCCTGATGTAATAATCGCCAGATATATACTGCAATTTTTCCTCTACTATATCTGAAGCTTCATAAATGCTGTCACCGATTCCTATAAGGGCCAGAGCCCTTGATTTAGAAGTTTTTACCCGGTTCATTGTTCCTGAAACAGAAGAATAGTACAGTTTGAACCTATCAGATTCTATATTATCCTTAATTGTAATTTCTGACTCAGCAGGTTTTATGCCATATCCCGGTGGTACGATATATTTAAGCACAGTGGCCTTATTCAGGAATTTAATATTGTCCTTGAGGGTTTCACTGTAAATATCCAGAAAAATATCTACTAGATTTGACTTCAGGAGTGTGAGGACATTTATGCCCTCAGGGTCTGCAAATCTGGAATTAACCTCAATAACCTTTACTCCGTGATCTGTATCCATGAACTGGCCATATATAACCCCCTTAAATGCATTACCGTCCTCTCTCATGGAATCCACAATTTTTTTGAGGATTTCCCTGGCCTCGTTAACGGTATCTATTGTAATGAAAGGCAGTATAAAATTTCTATCAGAAATAGAACCCATTCCCCCCGTGTTCGGGCCGAGATCATCCTCGTAAAGCCTTTTATAATCCTGTACAACTGGCATGAATGCAATGTGTGTCCCGTCTGTGAATGCCTGAATTGAGAACTCCTCACCGGTTTCCCTCTTTTCCAGCAATACCCTTCCATCCCTTTCAATGATTTCCGATGCATATGCTATTGCCTCGGCAACCCCATTTATCTGGAGCCCCATGACCTTAACTCCTTTTCCACCTGTGAGCCCTATGGGTTTAATCGCATATTCACCATCGTTATCCCTGAAGAATTTTTCGAGGTCTTCCCTGTTTCTTACCACTGTGTTTTCAATATCTCCTTTTATCCTGTATTTTTTCATCAGGCTGCGCATGTACTCCTTAGAAGTTTCAATCATTGCCGCCTTCTGTGTGGGAGATGCAACCGGTATATGATTCTCCAGAAGCATGTCAACAAGGTCTGTTTCCAGGACTCCATCAGGCCCAATAAATGCAATGTCAATTTTATTTTTTTTTGCAAAATCAACTATTTTATATGAATCTCTGGTGTATTCCATAATATCTCTTGAAAGACTCAATATTGAAGGGTTGTCATTGGTAACCACAGAATACAGTGTATCAGTTTCCCTGATTTTCCTTGCAATCGCATCCTCTCTGCCTCCACTGCCTACAAGTAAAACGTTCATTGTTCCTCTGCACGTAATGTCCTCTTGTTAATATTAAATTTACGGTGAAACTCTGTTGTGACCTTATATTTATGTGTATTTCTGTACTTCCTGGCCGACACCATTCCACCCTTTTTCAACTTTTCAAGGTCCTCCTTATAATCATAGCCAAAATTTTCCCTGAGGTCTCCTGATATGGCCTCACCATTCATCTTGAAAATATAGGACAGCATTGCAAGCTGTTTTTCTGTAAATTCCTTCTCTATAAAAGGTTCCACAAATGGGATCATATCCTCACTCAATTTAATTTTATAACTGTTTCCGAACTGTCCAACCTTCAAAGAGCTGTTGATTTCCTCATAGTTTCTGGATATCTCCCTTATCGCCCTGCTGAATTCGGCAGTACTGATCCC
>JAKAAU010000153.1 GCA_021802165.1 Thermoplasmata archaeon | reverse complement strand
TGACGGTTATGAAAAGAAAATAAACACCTCTGGAGAATTCATATCGGTGAGGTTTACAAAAATTTAAAACTAATTCTGTGACTGTTCCAGTCTTTTGATTAATTCATCGGCTTTTTTCTCAACATCGGATGACATGGTTAGGGTATCTGGCCATGGCCTGTTATAATTTTCAGCAGGGGATTTTCTGGTCGCATCAATGCCCATTTTTGACCCGAGATTGAAAAGCCTTGCAGGATGGTCAAGCGAATCAGTGGGAGTATTAGGAACCATGAAAACATCGTTTACAGGGTCTATCCTGGTTGTCATTGCCCACATGACCTGCTTCATATCATGTACATCCACATCATCATCAACCACAACTACTATCTTGGTAAACATCATCTGCCCGGTTCCCCATATGGCGAACATTACCTTTTTTGCCTGTCCCGGATATCTTTTCTTTATGGATACAACTATCATGTTGCTTACAACAGTTTCTTCGGGTATATTCATATCCACAATTTCCGGTATCTGAATCTGTATCAGTGGGAGAAACATTCTCTCTATTGCCTTGCCGATTTTTACATCCTCATGCCATAATTTTCCAACTATTGTTGTGGAATATATGGGATTAAGCCTCTGCACAATCTTTTTTATATGGAATACAGGAAACTCCTCCTCAAGTGAATAGTAGCCTGTATGGTCACCGAAAGGCCCTTCTACCCTTGTTTCGCTGGGGTCTATGTAACCTTCCAGCACTATCTGAGAGCTGCGAGGATATTCAAGGTTTACTGTTTCCCCCTTTATAAGTTCGAGATGTTTTTTTGCCAGTATTCCCCTGAATGAAAACTCATCTATTCCATTTGGAAGCGGTGCTATGGATGAGAAGAATGTTAATGGGTCAACACCTATGGCAACTGCAACATCCATGATTTTCCCCTCCTGCTTATACCTGTCCATGTGTTCTGCCCCGCCCTTGTGTATATGCCAGTGCATGCCGGCAGTTTCATCATCGTATACCTGCATTCTGTATGTTCCGACGTTCCTTGTACCGGTATCAGGGTCCTTCGTTATCACAACAGGCATTGTTATGTAACGCCCCCCATCCTTTGGCCAGTTCTTTGTTATCGGATATTCAGTGAGATGCGGGTCAACCACCTCAAATTCTGAACCCTTCCTGTTATATACCTTGGGCTTTATACCGCTCATTTCCTTGAGCATCTCAAGCCCCCTTGATATCATTGATTCCGTGTCGTCAGGTATCCTGACTATATTTTTCAATTTAAGGCCTATATTGTATGGAGTATCACCCAGTATTGCCTCGATCTTCTTTTCAGATGAGAATATATTGCCTAAAACCGGCATCCTTGAACCTTTAACATTGTTAAAAAGTATTGTTTTTTTCTTGCCTATTCTCTCCTCCTCACTGAGTATGTATGTAAGCTCGAGGTCCGGGTCCACCTCTTCGTTTATCTTTATAATGTCGTTATTGCCCTCCTGGTATTTTATAAAATCATTCAAATCGTCAAAAGTCATATGCAATAATGCCTTAATGAAATATAATTTTTTATCTCATAAAATGGATTCTCGGTTTTATTACAGAGTTATAAAAATCCATAAGGGATATTATAACTATGAGAATACCTGCAATGAGTGCAAAGATGCCGGCTATGATGAGTATGGCAGATAGTGTGTCTCCCAGACCAGCAGGTAGAGCTGCCAGGTTTGTGGAAACCATTGAGGCACCTGTTATTATCATGCCTATAGCAAATATGAACAGCCCGAGGGATTTACCTGATTCGGTTAGAAAGTCTGCAACAATCTGGCTTGATTTGAACAGGAATGCAAGTACAAGCAGTATCTCCAGAATTATGAATGCCTGCGCCCACAATGCTGAATTAAGGTATGATGTGCCGAAAGTGAATATATAGGGCATTAAAGGATATCCAGCCATGGCAATGTAAGCCAGTATGGCTGCTACTATTATCATAACACGTGATAGGAGTTCATCATCCTTAAAATAATAATACATAAAGCCAAAGGCAAGGCCCACAAACCCGACTATTCCGGGGAAGAGGCCTGTACCTGCATTAATTTCCAGTATTATTTCAGATATGAAGATTATAGCAAATAGCCCAAGGGAGAGAAAAATTAATCTGTCTGTTATCTGAAGCTTTCCTGTTTGATAGATGCTCAGGAGTATTACTGCATAAAATATATCAAACAGTATAATAAATACAAGCCCGGTTTTGAATAAAAGGTCATGACGGCCTGTCAATGTATACAGTGTGTTTATCAGTGAAGCCGCGATAAAGAATCCTATCGATATGAATAAAAGTAACCTGGATACTCTGTCTATCTTGGCCATGGAATCGCCGCTTGTATAATCTGACATGCAGGCTATAACTAAAAATTATTATTTAGACTTTGCCCCAGTATATTTTGTATTGCCATTCAGGGATTCTATGGCATCCAATGGTTTAATCATTGCAACTCCCTTTTCTGTCAGACTGTATACAACCCGATGTGGTTTTTCCGATACTGTTACTTTACTGATAACTCCCTCCTGGTAAAGCAGTTTCAGGGCCCCTGTAAGTGCCTTGGGTGTTATATTGTCCATTCTGTTATATATGTCCTTGTATCCGGATTTCCCGTTTATTGATAGAAATTTGATTATTACCGGTTCCCATTTTCCCTTAAGTGGTTTCAATGCTGCGCTCAACGGACATTCATTTGAATTCATTTTCCTCCCTCTGCTGGTATCTGGTGATCATACCATTTTCCATTATATCCATGCTTGACCTGTAATTTTTCCCATTCTTACTGAATTTAATTCTGGCATTCCACTTCTTTAATCCAGAATAATAAAATATATCCTCAAATTCAATATCGTCAATATCTATATTTTCTGTTTTTGCCATATCTTCCATGATCATATTTTTTAAATCTTCCATTTTTCCAATGGTTAATTTAAACTCCATAGGTAATAAATGCAATAGGTTATTATAAGCCTTTTTAAATTTAGAAATAACAAATCTGCCAAGTATTTTATATTGCATTTCCATTTATTTTGATGGACGATCGTGTAAAAGCCATTAACTTTATTAGAGAATACATCCTGAAGAACTATAGCGGTGTGGAAAATATAAGAATACGTGAGTTGAACCACGATAAATACACCGGTAACTGGACATCACATACAAGTTTCAATGACATTGAAAGAAGTTATGAAATTGCACTCGTATTCAATGAGGATAAAATAATTTTTGTCAAAGAATTTATATAAATGTATAGCCATCGGCGAGATTTGAACTCGCGACCTGTTGATTACGAATCAACCACTCTACCTGCTGAGCTACGATGGCCTGCAGTATATTGCAATTCCTGATGGAATTTTTGGATAAAAATATGTTGATTTCTGGGGAAATATCCTGTTCTGCATGGTCAGGTTCAGAAAATCATCCTTGTGCCAGGGAGGTATAAGCACTGCAAATTCGCATTCATGGCTGTCAACAGCGTTTATGGCATCTGTTGTGTTATAGATAAAACCGATTTTGGTTTCCATTTCTTCCCTGCTCAGGCCGAATGCATTTTCAAAGAGAATCCTGTTTATTATCTCTGTAGAAAGAGGTTTAGAAGGGCCGAAAGTCTCATTTATGGCATATTCTTTGGGGATGAGCCTGTAGAACAAACCCCTGCTATAAACTCTTATACATCCATCATCTTCCATCGTTTTTTCCGTATATATATCGAATAAATTTTTTATCCTGTTCAGGTTTTCCTCGAAGTTAAGCCTGTAAACCAGCCTGTCAACACCTCCTATCATTAATCCATTTCCATAAATTGATGTTGTATAAGCCAGTGCATAGTTCCAGAAACTGTCTCCTGTCTCAGCCTCCAGATTCTTTATTGCCTGCGTTCTATGATGGCCATCAGCCACAATCCCCTGAACATTTTCAAGTGATTCTTTTATCCTTATGATGCGACGGGGGTCATCCAGGAAATAAACATAATTTTCCACCCCCCGGGGTTCCTCAAATTTGAATTTTTCCTCCAGGTCAGATGCATATCTTTTTATCAGTTTGTCGAAGCTGTTATCTGGGATAACTATGAATATGGGTTCTGGTTCAGCCTGTAACTCTTCCATTATCTCCTGTCTTTCCCTTACCTGTTTATCAAATGTGTTTTCATGTGCGCTTATGGCACCGTTAATTTGAAGCAGTGATATAATTCCGTACCTCGATACAGCCTCTTTATTTATGTAAAATATCTGTTTCAGGATTATTATTACGTCCCTGCTGTATTCATAAACAAGATGATCTTTCAGCCATTTTTCAAGGATTTTTTTCGGGCTCATTCCCGTGTTTCCTGACTCAGGCATGCTCAGTGTGGTTATATTGCACTTTGCAGAACGCAATTTTTTTTCCTGCTCCGGTGTAATGGTATCAAAAGGGGGAGAAACAACGTCCCTTATATCACATGAAAATAGATAGGGTTTAAATTCTTTAACGTTCAT
>JAKAAU010000152.1 GCA_021802165.1 Thermoplasmata archaeon | reverse complement strand
ATTGAAATAGAAATACGGAAAGACTATGTTCTCTGAAATATAATTTAAAAACTGGAAGTAAATATTTATTTAACTCTATTTTATTATCATAATGTGAAAGATATATATGTCGATAAAATTCAGGCAATACGCGAATTTTTAAAGGAAAAAATAGGAGAAAAACATGCAGTTCTGGGAATAAGTTCCGGGATAGACAGTTCCCTTGTGCTTACATTGCTGGTAACATCCATTGACAGGAATAAAATAAAGGCCATATTCATGCCGGATAAATACACAAAACCGGATGACTATGAAGATATTAAGAAACTTTCAGAATCAACCGGTTTAGATATCATTACTGTAAATATAGAAAGCGTACTTGAATCATACAGAGCATTACTTAACACCTCTGATAAAAAACTTGAAGGAAACATAAGGTCCAGAATCAGGGCAAACATACTTTATTACCACGCTAATTTGCTGGGAGGGCTTGTAATAGGAACAACAAACAGGACAGAATACTTACTCGGTTACTACACAAAGTATGGTGATGGTGCCTGTGATATTGAACCCATTGAAGGGATTTTCAAAACAGATGTGTGGAAAATTGCATCCATTCTAAAAGTTCCACAATCCATAATAGAAAAAAAGCCATCCGCAGGCCTGTGGGAAAATCAATACGATGAGGATGAACTGAAAATGGATTACCATGAAATAGATATGATACTTTCGGATATATTTGATAATCATACGCTTAATGGAAAATATGAAAAACTCATGGAACTATACCTGAAATCAATGCACAAAAGAGAACTCCCAAAGGCTATGAATTGAGATGATTATTTCCCCGGTCACATATGATTATTATGAAATAAGCTTCATATTGATTGTTGCGGCTTTTTCCATACCTATATCTAGAAAAGCTTCAATGGTTTATATACCAATACTCATAGTAATGGGATTAATTTTCGGCCCTTTGCTGGGATTCATAAAGCATAGTTTTGCAATATACATGTTATCATCCTTTGCCACCATAGGCGTAGGAATGCTGGGGTTGGTGATTATCCTGTATTATGAGTCACATAATTTCAGCCCACGCATCCTGAGAAAATATTTTTACAAGATCGCAGCTCTGGACACAGTGGGTATGATTGTCACTGCGGTGGGTGCGGGAATATTTTTCTCATTATTGACAGGGGCACCTATGATTGTAGGTTTTATATTTGGAGCCATAATATCTCCAACAGACCCTGCATCCCTCATTCCAACATTCAAAAAACTGAATATTAGGGACGATATCTCCGGGACACTGATAGGTGAAAGCCTTTTTAATGATCCACTTAGTATTATTCTTTTAAGCATCGGCATAGGAATTCTCGCCCCAAATGTTTCCTACTCATCTTTTTTCACATTGCTTACGTCCCATGTTGGGCTTTTACTGGGTTCCAGCTCTTTCCTGTTGCTTGAAATTGTTATACCTGCGGCGGTTGGAATTACCTTTGGATTTTTTATAATTTACCTTAACAAATATTTTAATTTTGAATCGCTGTTGATTGCACTCACACTGGGTATAGTACTGTTCGAATTCACATCCCTTGAAGCAGCTGGTATAACACCGTTCCCTGCAATAATTGCCACAGGGGCAATAGTTGGAAATTTTTCTGATAAAAGTATATTCTGGAACAGGGAAACAAACTTTAATGAAAATCTTTCATTTATGGCACAATCTATAATATTTATACTGCTCGGTAGCATACTTACCAGAACCCAGATATTCAACTATATTATATTCGGATTTATTATTTCACTTATAGTAATATTTGTTGTAAGGCCTGTTGCCGTATTCATTTCAATAGGACTGGCAAATATGGGAAAGAACACCATAAAATTTGATACAAGGACAAAGGCATTTATGTCACTGGTAGGACCCAGAGGAGTAGTACCGGTGGTTCTGTCAACTGTTCCATTTGTACTTGGCCAGGCAAACCATATCCCGCTTCTAATAGAATACGGGACAATAATTTATGCCTCTGTTTCATTTGTCGTCCTTATATCAATAATATTGCAGACCATTTATGTCCCCTATGCTGGCAGGCTGCTTCTGGGAGAAAGAAAACATTAATAGGATAAAATTTATACTGGATATGGCAATACAGCAATCAGGGCTCATAGATCAGCGGTAGATCGCTTCCTTGGCATGGAAGAGGGCAGGGGTTCAAATCCCCTTGAGTCCATTAGCAATGTCACAGGGTTTGGAAGATTTGAACATGGAAGATTCATTGTAAAATTTTATAGATTTGCTTCTAATCCTTTCTAATGCTTCTTCTGTGTTCATCATGGAATATATTCCTGTTGTAGCTAAATCCTCATGGCCCAGCATTTGCCTGAGGCTTTCCAAATCTATGTCATTTTTAATCATATTATGTGCATATGTATGCCTGCATTTATGCCAGCTGAATTCATTTATACCTGTCTTTTTCTTAATATCCTGGAGTTACCTTTCCTTTCTTGGTTGTGAATAGGTATGGCATATCGTTGTTATTTCTAATGAATGAGTAATCCATTATTACCTTCCTAGTATTGTCATCTAAAAACACATCCCTGCTCTTTTCACCTTTTCCATAATTTACAGTTAAAAAATTATTATGTATGTCTTCTACTTTTATATTGCATATTTCGGATCTTCTTAAACCTGTATTAAGGGCAAGCAGTATCATTGCATGGTTACGTTTGTCTTCTATTGTTTTCCCCTTACTTTTCACAATTAATGTTTGGATCTGGTCAGTGGCAAATGCCCTTTTTCTGAAAGAATTATTTCTTAATTCGGGAATATAATCTATTTTATCAAGTCCTTCGAATGTGAGCAGGCGATTTAAATATTTTATATATCCATTTACTTTCTGTTTAGGTGACCCATTTCTCCTTTCTTTCCTTAAAAATTCAAGCATTGATTCCCTCGAAGACAAATCTAAATGCTTTCCCAGGTATCGTATTTTCCTTAAAGTGTCTATTATTGTGCTTTTTGAAAAGCGTTCATACATCCAATCTTCAAAATCAGTATAGTTTACCATGAATTTATCACCTGTTCTTAATAACAGTACGGTACTCATTTATGCCATTCTCTACTAACGCGCTAAGTTTAATCTCAGGGTGCTGTTTCAAAAAATCATAGTTCTCCTGGCTTATGGTTATCATTTTTTTAATTCTCATGATAAAGACAGTATATAATTGCATATAAATGATTGCTATTTTCGAAAGCTGAAATATGAAATATATGTTTAACTTAAATACCGTTTCCTATTTTAGATATATGAAAGGTGATATTTATCGATATGTCTAATCTTGGAAAGTACGCACCATCAATACTAATATTTTTATTAGATCATGATAAAGTCAAGAAAACTGATTTGTTGAAAGTAGTCCCATCTACAGGCACTATGGAAAGCACTGTGATAAGATTGGAAGAACAAGGCGTCATTCGTACAGAGAAGAAATATATTGGTAGAAGGATTATTTATATTTCCCTGACAGAATACGGACATGCCATAGCTGAGCAATTTAAAAATATCAATGAAATAACAAACAGTAAGTCCAGTGGACAATACAAAATATGCCCTGTATGCGGTACTAAAAATGATGAGGATGCAAAGTATTGCAAAAATTGTGGAAGCAAATTAGATAAATAAAAATTTTAAAACTTATTGTAACTTTGTGGTTATCTTTTAAAATTCTATATACCAATAATTAAATAGTGAAAATGTCTATATTCGTATATGTTAATTGATAGAAATAAATTTGGGGAAATTCAGAAAAGTGCCTGGATCACTCCATCTGAATTCAAAACAAAATTAATAGAGAATCAGGGAAAAGATATAAAGCTTCAGTTAAAAGGCGAAAAAAATAGGTACGTAACTATTGTACGTGTTTCCCAAAATGAAGTTACTCTAAGTGAACCAGGGGGAGAAGTTATTTCAGTTCCTCTATCAAATGTAGCCGGTTTTACCACCGAAACTGACTGGTATAGACAAAAGAAAATGTAAATTTTTGATAGAATTATAATAGAAAAATATTCTAAAATATGGTAAAAGTTTAACAATTTGAAATGAAGTCCTTCCTGAATACCACATTTTACAATATTTAAAGAATGCAATGCACCAGAACAATATAATTAAAAAAAAATTACCTAGATATTGTGTAAAACCACAAAATTAATTGCTCTGTTTTTATAACATTTAATTCTCATATGAATTCGAATCCAGTAAATACTGATGCACGGATAGTTTGTATTACAAAAATTAACCGATAAATTATTAAATAATAAATTATTCACTAGTATTATTACAGAAATATGTATATATATTCATGTGTTAATTTCGTTGTGAATAAAAAGAGGGTAATAACAGGTGTATTAATGGCAGCAGTATTTGTAATGATAGCCTTTGTCCCTGCAACGGACAATATGCATACAGCTCAAAACAATACAGCAACTAATAACATATTACCACAATTTGAAATGAACGCCAGTACCATAAATAATATAAATAGCAGGTTTGCACAGAATA
>JAKAAU010000151.1 GCA_021802165.1 Thermoplasmata archaeon | reverse complement strand
TCAATAAAAGGAGTGATAAATCCAGCCGAGGCGGCATCCACATGCACCGGAACATCGATGCCCTTCTCCTGTTTCAGTTTTTCAAGCAATGCATTGATTTTCCTGACATCATCAAAGGCGCCAGTAAATGTTGTCCCCATTACGGCGCCTACCGCAATAGTGTTTTCATCAACCATGGAAACCAGCCTTTCCGGGTCTGCTACCAGTGTCTTTGAGTCAAGTGGAACAACACGGGGCTCCACATCAAAGTACTTTGCAAATTTGTCCCAGACCACATGCGTGTCAGCACCGAATACTATGTTAGGCCGCGATATGTCCTTTTTCTGTTTTTTCATTTTTTCCTTCCAGTTCCATTTATGGGCCAGGAGGGCAAGCATGATTGATTCAGAGGATCCTATTGTAGAAGCTCCGGTAAATTCTTTGTTTTCAGGTGCGTTATATAGCCGTGACAGTATATTTACAATCCTGATTTCCTCCTTTTTGATCTGCGGATATTCAAAGCTGTCAATAAAATTTTTGTGTGCATTTTCCATGAATAGTGCCTTTGCCTCCGGCTCCATGTAAGTGGTAACAAAAGTCGCAAGATTAAGTTCGGGAATTCCATCAAGATTTAACTCTTCATGGATCATTTCATATGCCGCCCGGGCAGCCATGCCATCCTCAGGGAATTCAAATTCAGGTATTGGCCTGTTAAAGTCCCTGTTGCTGTATGTTCCGTACACCTTCCTATCAGGATTCATTTTCTCGGTTACCATATAAATTGATTGGGGGATACTATAAAAAGTCTATTCAATTTCCCCTGTCAGCATTATTTTGTATGGTTTAATTTGAATAACTGCAGTTTTCTGGATATCTGTATTCCGGGCTTTATTAGAAGCTGTATGCTTGCCACTATGAACAGATAAACTCCCAGCATGTAGGTTTTATGGCTTATGAACAGTATGCTTCCGGACAGGAATTCAGATCCTATGGCCACATCATTGGCTATGGCAGCCCAATCATAAAGTTTTTTTATTCTCTGCCTGTGTACTTTTCTGTATTCATAACCGGCTATGGCATCGTTTACCATTTTGTCATGCAGAAAATCATTCATATGGAGCAGCATATACTGGACCTTACCGGATTTTATCGACTCCTCCATTAAATTCAGATAATCAGGATCGCCTATTTCCAGCGTTCTCTGATAAATAATATCATTGTTTTCATTGAGCCTTGCCAGCATTATTAACCTGATAAACCAATCCTTCTGGAGGTCTCCACGGTAACTGTCCATAGAAATGGAATAAGCATCCAGTGTGGATTTGCAAATATTTTTCAGTGTTTCTGAATAATAAAATTCACCTGAGAGAAGCATTGCCATGGTGATTCTCAGATTTATGTATTTCTCCTCAAATTTGTTTACGGTTATATTAAAATTTATTGATTCCATAATCAATCTTCCGGTTTTACGTGACGCATAAACTGTTTCCATTATTCCCATGGAAAATGGGTCCTGTTTCAGAATATTTACAACATTTTGATATAGTATTTCTCTATCGGATCTTGGCAGGTTAAAATTTATGCCATTCAGATTGGTGATCTCCAGTAACTCATCATCAGAACAGGTTTCAACGATTTCATTTTCAATCAATTTCTGGCAAATCTCAACCCCGAATACCCCGGTCAGCAGACCTTTTATTTCCCTCCATCTGAACTGAATGCCTATCCGGTTATCCTGCAGCATATGTAGAAAATAAACAGGAAAACTCAAATTGTCAAAATCTGGCATTATAGATTATCAATACCGGTTTAAAATACTTTTTATGCAAATATTTCCCGTATAAAATATATGCGCAATGCTTATATTTTTTCATAATTCAGGCAAAGATCACTGACAGCAGTTCCCACATATGGCATGTACATAATTTTTAAATAGTACAGTTTTATAAAACTTAAATGAATACTAATAATTCTGAGAATCAGATGAAGATTCCCGGCAGGTCCGTAATTACAACACTTTCTGCCATGGGATATTTTCTGGATGGCTATGACCTGAGTGTGATATCGGTATTTACTCTTGTTCTGGTGACCTACAAAATATTTCAGTATGATGCATTTACCGAATCTTTTGTGACTGGATCTGCCCTTCTGGGTGCATTTGTGGGTGCGGTTCTATTCGGGCATTTTGCTGATAATATCGGGAGAAGATACCTGTATATATTCGACCTTATCTTCTTCGCGGTATTTGCCATACTCTCTGCAGTGTCTACCAATATTTATGAAATGATAATATTCAGGTTCTTCGTCGGTTGGGGAGTGGGCGCTGACTATGCCCTGAGCCCTGTATACACAACCGAAATGTATCCCGATAAAAAGAGAGGTGCTGGATATGGCTGGGTATGGACATTCTGGAGCATAGGGGCAGGAGTTGCATTTGGAATCGGATACCTGTTCTATCTGGTAAATCCGCTGACCGGCTGGAGATGGACACTGGCAATAGGTGCTATACCCGCCATTGTCACAGTTATTCTCAGGACAAGGATGCCTGAATCTGTAAGGTGGGATATCATAGAACCCGGAAAATCTAAAATATCAGAGAAAAACCTCAACACAGTGGCAGAGAAGATAGGCATAACAAAGGAGGATATAAAAGCGATAATTGCTGAAAGGGAAAAAGAGGAGACTATAGCCGCCGGGTCCTTTACTGCCCTATTCAAGGGAGAATATGGAAAGCGTACAGCAATCATATGGTTCCAGTGGATACTCTACGATCTTGCAGGATATGGAATCGGCCTTTATTCGCCCTTAATACTTACAAGCCTTGGAGTTAAGGGGAGCACATCTCTATTGTTCTCGCTGATATTTTATATGCCGGTAGGATTTCTGGGTGCATTCGGGGCAGTTATGCTGAACGACCGTATGGGAAGGAGGCCACTTCAGATCATAGGTTTCGGCGGTATGGGAATTGCCATGGCAATGTTCTTCCTGGCATCCGGTGCCGTTGCCAGCATAGCCATTGTCGTGGGCATAGCTGCATTTGTGATAGATTATGGAATAGGAAATCTGGGGCCCGGGGATACAATGGGACTTTACGCTATTGAGCTTCTTCCAACAAAATTGAGGTCTTCGTCCATGGGAGGGGCCACAGGAATAACAAGAATTGCATCTTTCCTTTCTGCATTCCTGTTTCCTTTCATAAGTGATACAATAGGCAAGCCCTCGTTCTTCTTCATACTCCTGGCTTTAATGATACTGGCATTCGTGTTTACAATATTCTTCACACCCGAAACCAAGGGACTGACTCTTGAAGAAATTGCGGTCGCCTCCTACAAGCACGTTCATGGAATGCCCAGGCTCGTCATGCCAGAAGTGAAGAAGGAATAACTATATAATAAATCCCATTGATATCCATTCCTTAATTTTATTTTTATAATTGTTTATGCAGTTTATTTTTTCCATATCTGAGGATCTATTTTTTATATCATCTATGGAATTGGAAAGTTCAATATTGTCCGTTGTTTCCCTGACAATATCCATTATGGCCATTGCAATGCATTCGTATTCTGGCTGTTTGTCAATCCAGTATTCTGGAAATTTGAATTGCAGGATGGTCCTTAAAATTCTGGACAGTTTTGGCACAGTAATCTCATTGATTATAGCCGTATCCCGGCTTTTCATAATGGAATAGCGGTCGGGTGGTATAATCAATAAAAAATCCAGAAATTCGATAATTGAATCTGCCAGTTTTTTATCAAGTTTTTTGTAAATAAATCCACTGTTGAATTTTACAGCTATTAGGGCCCCAGTGTCCACTAAATTATTGATATTTTCAACGAAAATTGAATATGCCGAGTTGAGTTTTGGATAATCCCGGTTTGCCCTGTAATATATTACCTTCCTGGTTATATAGAGTGTTTTTATTGCCTGGGCGATATTTGATTTCAGAAGGGCAGATACATTTCCGGTTGAGTGCTTTTTCGTCATTTTAAGATATGTGTATCAATAGATTTTATTAAAGTTTTCCAGTAATAAAACTTAAAACCATTACATGGTAAAAACAGTAAAAACCAGGCTGTGAAAGTCAGCCATAGATTTATCTATGGCCTTACTGCTTGCTTGCCCTTCTAGCTCTCTTTAATCTTCTTATCTTTTTCTTTCTCCATTTCCAGCGCATGTTTCCTCTTTTCTTCCAGTCTCTTGAACTTCGTTTCACTATGTCACCTCAAGTGTAAATGTATGTTTGGTATTATTTTTTAATATAAATACCTATTTTATAACATGGTTGTTATTATAAAGAAATCCAGGCATATTAATTGAAATGCATGGATATTTGGGAAATCGAATGCCACGGAGGCCTCTCTTTTAAATACTGTTCCGGTACGCTCTCAGGTAATTGGATACCTGTATTGTAGAAACTACATGTGATAATACTGGATTCAAATAAATTTATATAATTCTTTTGTATCAATTATTATGAAAATTTTGGTTTCATACGATGGATCAGAAGGAGCAAAAGAGGCCCTTAAGTACGCTCTTGAACTGAAATGCAATTGTGATGAGTATT
>JAKAAU010000150.1 GCA_021802165.1 Thermoplasmata archaeon | reverse complement strand
TCCATCAAAGAAAAGAGGCGGGCTCCTTTCCACTGAAAAACTGTTTTTTATGTTCGGCACAATTGCCACAGTTGTAATAGGCATGGTTTTCACATATTATGTGGGCGTGCTTCTGGCATGGAGATATGATTTCCTGATAGCAGCAATACCGGCAATAATACTATTCGGATTAAGGTTTGATATGCCCGCATCGCTCAGATGGGCAAAAGCTTCCGGAAGAAAAGATCTGATACCAAAAATATTAAAGAAACTCCACAAGGAAGGGATAGATATAGATCCTGAAACAGTAAAAGTGGATAAGCCCCAGTCTATAAAGGAAAACATACACGAATTCTTTAACTCAAAGAATAAAAAAACAGTTGCATACATATTCTGGATAGGAGCGGCATATGCATTGACAGTAAACCTTGTAAGTGTGTATGCCAGCACTGTTCTGGAAAACCTTGGAGCAACATCATTTTTTGCAGAGGAAGGAACATTGATAATTGATATAGTGGGGACATTTGGCGTTATACTGACACTGATTGTTGTTGACAGGATAGGAAGGAGGCTTATGGGGCTCTTCGGCTTTGTCCTTGGTGCCATACCACTTACCGTCCTTATAGTGGCAGATGTATACCACGCAATGACAATACCGCTTGTAATATCCATGTTCGGGCTATTCTTCTTCATAAACGTTGGCCTGGTCGGCACACTTCAATACCTCCCGGCCGCAGAAGTTTCAACTACAAAATCCAGGGGACTTGCTGTAGGTTGGGAGAAACTTTTTGAGTTCGGACTCGCATTACCGGCGCTCACATTGTACGCATATATAGGACTGTTCTACTCTTTCATATACGATACTATAATGGTAATAATTGGCGGTATAGTTCTTTATTTCCTGTCATTTGAAACAAAAAACAGGTCGCTGGAGAGAAATGCAATGGAAGCAGAGAAAAAACATACAAAATCCAGGGAGGGAAAATCAAAGACAGTACAGGAAACAAAACGTATTGATTGAATGGAACATTAACAATTTTTAAATATTTATTTAATATTTTAATTGATGCAAGCTGGATTTCTTAATAAATTAAATTCTGAAATAATTTTAGAAGATTATGAGCCACCGGAACCGAGGGATAATGAGGTAACAATAGAACAGAAATATACCGGGGTATGTTTCAGGGATATACTCACACAGCAGGGATTCTTTCCCAGGGTTTCACTTCCAGTAATACCCGGCCATGAAATAGGGGGCATTATAATAAAAAAAGGCAAAAATATCACAAATTTCAATATAGGAGATAGGGTTTCAAGCCTTATCTACGTGCCATGTGGAAAATGTGAATTCTGTTTATCAGGAAATGAAAATCTATGCCCTAATAAAGTTGCGTATGGCGAGGGAAGAAATGGCGGTTATTCCAGATATGTAAACGCAGATGAGAGGTCTCTGGTTAAAGTTCCACCGGAAGTTCCGGAGGAAACAATCCCTATTGCAGCCTGTGTCATAGCAATGCTTTATCATGCGATAGGGAGGGTAGGAAAAATAAAAAAGGGTGATTATGTTTTAATCACCGGTGCAGGCGGTGGCGTTGGTGTACATGCAGTGCAGATGGTAAAGGCACTTGGAGGCCATCCCATAGCGGAAACCGGATCTAAATGGAAAGAAGAGGAATTGTATAAACTCGGTGCGGAATATGTTGTATCTCCGGAAAGGGAATATAATAAGGACGTTAAGGAAATTACAGGCCAGGGGGCAGATATTGTACTTGAAGATGTGGGAATTGCAACATTTTCGAAAAGCCTGAGAAGCCTTAAAACAGGGGGCAGGCTGGTAGTTATAGGGAATTTGAAGCCAGAGCCTGTTGAACTACCTCTCGGGCTTATTATCCTCAAGGGCAATAGCATAAAAGGGAGCATAAGTTCCACAAGAGAGGATTTGAAAAAAGCCCTGGAACTGTCAAAATCGCAGATATCTCCTGTAATAGGCAATAAAATAGAACTTCAGGATATAAATAATGGTTATGCAAACATGCTTGATAGGAAAGTACTGGGCAGGCTGCTGATAAAATTTTAGCATCATTTGTTCCATGTTAAAATTTAATTTAACAAAAACCTTTTTTAAAAGTTAATAATGGAGTATAGATAATAAAATGTATATTGTTCCCTCATCTACCGCTTATAATGTATCCAGGAAACTGGCAAGTATTTTTTCATGCAACGTTTCCGGGGTTGTCAGGAAAAGATTTCCGGACAATGAAATGTATTTGAAGATTATTGACGATGTTAAAGGAGAGGATGTACTTCTTGTGGGAAACACAAGGAGTGATCAGGATATAATTGAATACCTCCTGCTTCTGGATGCTATAAAGGAGGAAGAGCCGAAAAGTATAACTGCAGTGGTGCCGTTTTTCGGGTATGCAAGGCAGCATATGAGATATAATAACGGTGAACCGGTGTCTTCAAAGGTTTTTACACAGGCAATAAATCAGTATGCTGACAGGATTATAACTGTTGAACTTCACGATGAGCAGACACTGAATTATTCTAAAGTTCCATTTACCGATATTAAAATTATAAATCCAATATATAAATATTTTATGGATAAAAACATAGATTTTGTTATATCCCCTGACGATGGCGGATATGAACGCGTTAAACTGATGGGTTCAAAACTGGGCATTCCTGCATATTATATTGATAAAAAAAGGATTGATTCAACCACGGTAAAAATGACCCTTCCGGAAGAAGACTATAAAGATAAGAACATTCTTATTCTGGATGATATAATTTCAACAGGGGGCACAATAATCAAAGCCTCCAGGATGTTAAAGGACAAAGGTGTCAGAAACATATACGCCTGCGCAATACATGGTGTATTTGCAAACAACAGCAATGAGAAAATAGAGAGATATGTAAATGAACTCACTGTAACAGATACCATAGAAACAAAATATAGCAATATAACAATTTCAGGGGAAATCGCAGAATCCCTGAAAGACAAGATAAGCATATGAAAAGTGGTCTCAGGGTTCTCGGGCTAGATGATGGCCCGTTTAACCGGAATTCCGATACAAAAACTGTTATGGTAGGAGTTTTAATGAGGTTAAACTCCTATGTTGAGGGAATCTCAACAGGAACTATAAAGGTTGATGGCATGGATTCCACGGAAACTATAATGTCTATGCTAAATGGGAGATTCAGCAAAGATATAGATTTTATAATGTCAAATGGGATAACATTTGGCGGTTTCAATATTATGGATATCAGGATGATAAACCGGTTAACAGGAATCCCCATAATCTCAATAACAAGAAAAAAACCGGATATGGATTCTATGTTTTCCGCACTTAAATTGCATTTTTCAGATTATATGCAAAGAATAGAACTTTTAAAAAACACTTCAATAAATAAAATTGAGTACTCTGGAAAGGCACTGTATGTAAACTGTTGCGGGATATCTGTGAATGATGCCCTTTATCTTATAAAGAAAACCACTATAATGGGTAATATACCTGAACCTGTGAGAATGGCGCATCTCATAGCAACAGCTATTGTAAGTGGAGAAAGCTATGGAAAAACATAAAACATCTGAAAAATAAAAAATTTAATTTATTTGCTGCTAGAAATACAACCAGTATGCACTTTACGTTATCCACAGTTTCCCACATTAATCATTAATATCCTAATTCATAGCATAACATTTAAGATCAAAATAAATGGCAATATGAATCAGGTGAATTTATATTTCTCTGACGGAATCCCGGAAATTTCATTTTTAATTTTATAAAGATTTCCACCATCTCCATTTTCATCTATAGCTGTTGTAATATAGAGCGTTTTTAAATCATCCCCTCCAAACACGCAGGAATCAACATTTTTTGCACTCACATAAATTTTTTTTATAACCTTTCCATTGCTGTCAAAAGCTATTACGGACGAACCACCATGGAAGGCTACGTATAAATTGCCCATTGAATCTATTGTCATTCCATCCGGTACACCAGGAAATACTGAAACATCTATACTTTCCATTTCATCAAGAATAGCCGAATTTCTATTATCATAATTGAAAACTCTTATTTTTCTTGTTGGGGAGTCTATATAATACATAATTTTTTTATCGTAATTCCATATTGTTCCATTTGATATGGTGATCCTGTCAAGTACTTTACTCTCTTTACTGTCAAATCTATATAGTGCACCAAGTGGGTCTTTTTCATTCATATCCATAGTCCCGGCGAAAAGAACTCCATTCATATCGCATTTGCCATCATTTAATCTAATATTCTCATCTAATTTCATCTTGAAAATAGTTTCAACTTTTCCACTCTTTAAAATTAAATGTTTTATAGATTCCTTTGTGGCAAAAATCAGCCCATCATCGCATGGGACTATGAAAGGTATAATACTGTCAGTATGCAGCTGAGTTATATTCTCACCGTAAGAGTATATTTTTCCGTTTAATATATCAACATAATATAGCAACCCATCTCTCCATATTGGGGATTCCCCCAGTTTTAACTGTGGCGACTCATGTATTAATTTAGCTTTTAACATGTAAACATTATTACATTAATGCTATATATTCTTAGCAGATAATTTTTATCCCGGTAATTATTATTCACGATCAGGTGGCAAGGAAGCCCACGTGCTCTAGCCACGGGTAGTTGACCTG
>JAKAAU010000001.1 GCA_021802165.1 Thermoplasmata archaeon | reverse complement strand
TGACATTCCACGATATGCCATGGATAGCGCAGTCGGCTGGTAATATGGCGACCCGGATTGTGTAACTACTATTCCGTTATCTGTTAAATGTGATTCAATATCCTTATAGAATTCCTCAGAGAATAATCCCTCTGCCGGTCCAACCGGATCGGTAGAATCAATTATTATTCTGTCGAATTTATCCTTACTATCTTTTATATATTTTATTCCATCACCTATTATCAATTTTACATTTTTCTCCTTAAAAGACGATGAAATATCAGGGAAATATTTTTTTGCAACTTCAACCACATTGCCATCTATCTCCACGTTTACTATTTCCTTAATTCCCAGGTCAACAAGACGCCTTGCAGCCCCACCATCTCCTCCGCCAACAATAAGCACCTTATCAGGTCTTGAGTTGAAATAGTAAGGAACCATGGTTATCATTTCATGATAAATGTATTCATCTTTCTCTGTGAGCTGTACCGTACCATCTATTGATAATAATTTACCGAAATCATATGTATCAAAAAGATCTATTCTCTGATAATCGGTTTTTATGGAAAGTAGCTGATCCTTTATTCTGAATGAAAGTTGCAAGTTCTCCGAGTACCTTTCTGAAAACCAGTTTTCTATTAATCTCATGTGAGTTTATATTTACTCTATATATAATTTTTAGGTAATGTATTATGGCTATGGTCAAAATTTTTTTATCATTATACAAAAGAATAGAATTTTTCATTATATAAATTATGAGATATATTAAAAAAGAATATTTTTGCAGCAAAAATAACTCTTATCCTGTAAAAACGGGATTCTGATAGGTTTATAGTAGGAAAGTTTTTATATAACGAATTGTATTAACTATTGGTGAAATAATGGTAGGTATAAGTGAATTGTCCAAGAAAGTTGCCAGCACTACTAATACAACCCAGAAGAAAACAGCTGAGATAATAACAGCATTTCTGAAGGAGACTGTTGACTCTGTTAATGAAGGGAAGAAGGTCAATCTGGCCGATTTCGGCATTTTCGAGAGAAAGGAACAGAAAGAAAGGGTTGCAAGGAATCCAAAAACTAGAGAAGAAATCAAGGTTCCTGCCAAGGATAAATTTGTATTCAGAGCATCATCCGCTATCAAATACAAGGATTAAACTCAATAATACTTTTTAAAATTTTAAATTATTAATATAATTAACCATTTTTAACATTAAGAATAAAATAATATACTGTAATAGAGTTCTATGAAAGTTCTGGGACTGGAAGGAACTGCCCACACTGTGAGTGCAGGAATTGTTGATGAAAATTCCATATTGTCCAATCATTCTTCTACATATATACCTGAGAAAGGAGGTATACATCCAAGAGAAGCGGCAATACACCATGCCGATAATATTATACCTGTTATGAAGGAAGCTTTTGAGCTCTCTAATATAACCCCGGATCAGATAGACCTTGTGGCATTTTCCATGGGTCCTGGACTTGGGCCATGTCTCCGTGTAGTAGCTACCGCGGCCCGTGCTTTTTCCATAAAATATAATATTCCGGTAATGGGTGTCAACCACCCACTGGGTCATGTGGAGATAGGTAGAAAACTTTCAGGAGCAAAAGACCCTATTATGCTTTATATTTCTGGTGGAAATACTCAAATTATTGCCCATGAAGAATGTTCATATAAAGTGCTTGGAGAAACCATGGATATTGGACTAGGCAATATGTTGGACAAATTGGCTAGAGATATAAATATCCCATTTCCAGGTGGTCCTGTGATCGAAAAGCTGGCATCCAAGGGTAATAAACTTTTGAATCTTCCCTATTCTGTTAAAGGAATGGACACATCATTTTCGGGAATATACACTGCTGCAAGAAATCTCATCGGCAGGGAATCACCTGAAAATATTTGCTATAGTGTACAGGAGACAACATTTGCAATGCTTGTTGAGGTTCTGGAGCGGGCACTTTATTATACTGACAAGAAGGAAATACTACTGGCAGGAGGTGTCGCAAGGAATGATCGGCTGAGAGAAATGGTCTATGAAATGGCATTATCCTCAGGTTATAAGGCATATTTAACTGATAAAAAATACTGCATGGATAATGGTGCCATGATTGCACAGGCGGGCATGTTGATGTATCTTTCAGGTCAGAGGCAGGATATAATGGATACAAAAGTAAACCAGAAATTCAGAATAGATGAGGTAACTGTTCCATGGATTAAATCAGGTAAAATCGAAATTAATGATAATCGGGGAGCAGAGGCTTCCATTGTTGAAACTAAATTTTATGGCAGAAAATCCATACAAAAAACACGCACAGAAAAAAATTATAGAAACAGAAAATTGGATATGAGGATAAGAAACGAAAGAATCAGATCAGAATTCAATTTATTATATAAAATGAAAGAGAATGGAATAAATGTGCCGATAATTTATGATTTTGATAAATATGATTTCTCGCTTACAATGGAAAAAATTGATGGTATAACGCTTAATAAATTTATAAGAGAAAACGGCAGCAATCTGGATATAATACATAACCTCGGAATTATAATAGCAACTTTGCACAACGCATTTCTATCACATGGGGATTTGAACCCGAATAATATAATGATATCCGGAAATTTAATCTATCTCCTTGACCCGAGTATGGGTTCTGTTAACTGCAACATTGAAGACATGGCAGATGATCTATTTCTTCTTACTGAATCATTTAAAAGCCTGTTTTCAGGCTATAGCACCTTACTGGAAAATAACTTCATGGAATCTTACAGCATTGCCTCAAATAATTACACTGAAATAATGAATACACTAAATGAAATCAGATTGAGAAGAAGATACGTGTAGACAATATAAACTAATTTTAATAAAGAAATGATATACAATGGTGCTAAAATTCATAACAAGTAACGAACATAAATACATTGAAGTTGCCAGTGCTTTTGAAAAAAATGGTTTGTCTGTTTCATGGGAGAAACAAAAATATGAAGAAATACAGGCAGAAGATAATGAAATTATATGTAGGGACAGTTGTTTAAAATTATCTAATACTATGGAGCAACCATTCTTTATAGACGATACTGGCTTATATATTGAGGAATTGAATGGATTTCCGGGTCCGTACGCGTCATATGTGCAGGATACTCTGGGCAATTCCAGAATAATTGCATTGTCAGCAGGGTCTATAGCATACTTCAAAACTGTAATTTCTTTAATGATACATGATGAGATCTACCAATTTACAGGAATACTCACTGGAAAAATAGCGAATAAAGAGAATGGGGAGAATAAATTCGGTTATGATCCACTATTCATTCCTGACGGATATAATAGAACACTTGCTGAGTTATCTGTGGAAGAAAAAAATATAATATCCCATCGGGGAAAGGCTCTTAAAAATTTAATAAATTTTCTGATTTCAAACAATGTAAAATAGAATTTCAACTAGATGATTTGAACTAATATTTCCTGTTAAAATAACTGTATATAGTATATAGATAGATGTAAAATATAGCATATGCCGCCGGGGGCTTCAATAAAAATAAACTTATATATCAATATATAATTCAGTATCGCTCACATCTGAAACGGTAAGGTACTCTCCTGAAGAGTGTACTGTTTAGTTGAGCTATAAAAATAAGTTTCAGTGGAATAAATTCAGCATAAGGGTAAATAAAATCTATCATCATCGTGCTGAAATCATGCTGGGGACCATGTCCAATAATGATAATAAATAGTTCCCCGGCAGGATAAAAACGTGGTAATAAGCTATTGTATGGCTATAGATGTACATAACTTCGAATGCTTTACAGGAAGCAGTTACCGTGAATTAGATGATTAGAAATAAATAAGGCTTAAGGTGTAAATCATGGTTGTAGCAGTAATTGCAGATAGGAAAACCGGTAAAACGTATAAAAAGGAAATTTCAGAGGATGTTCTGGGTTCCCTTGCCGGAAGAAAGATCGGTGAAGAGATAGATGGCATATTTTTTGAAATGCCCGGATACAAATTGAAAGTTACAGGTGGAAGTGCAAATGATGGATTTCCGATGAAAAAGGATTTATCTATAGCTGGTAAAAAAAGAATACTTGTATCTTACAATTCAGGCAGGAAAGGTAAAAACGGCATTAGAAAAAGAGTTACATTCAGAGGTAATATAATAGGTTCGGACATATCACAGTTGAACCTTGTGGTAACACAGTACGGAACAAAACCCCTTGATGCCGGTGAAGAAGAGCAAAAGGGAGAACAGTAATGGAACAGCCATCTGTAAACATTGGCATGGTCGGCCATGTTGATCACGGGAAGAGTACTCTTACATTTGCACTTACAGGCAAAAAAACAGATGTTCATTCAGAGGAAGTTAAACGAGGCATATCTATCAAGCTCGGATATGCGGATACGCCTATATACAAATGTACAGATGATAAGGGAAATGAGATTTATTCAAATAAAAAAATTTCTGATAAATGCAGGCTTTCTAGGGTAATTTCTATTGTTGATGCCCCTGGCCATGAAACACTTATGGCAACAATGCTTGCAGGTTCCGCCATAATGAATGGAGCAATTCTTGTGATAGCAGCCAATGAAGCATGCCCGCAGCCACAGACAAGGGAGCATTTAACCGCACTTGAAATTATGGGCATCAAGGAAATTATAGTAGTACAAAATAAAATAGACCTTGTGACCAGAGAAAGGGCACTGGAAAGTTACAGGGAAATTAAAAGTTTTCTCAGGGGGAGCATAGCAGAGAATGCACCCGTAATCCCGGTAAGTGCATATCATAATACCAATATAGACATAGTTCTGGAGGCCATAGAGAAAATAATAAAAACACCGGAATTCAAGGAAGATGATACGCCGATGATGTACATAGCTCGATCTTTCGACATCAATAAGCCAGGTACAAAACCTTCAGATTTAAAAGGTGGCGTTCTGGGTGGCGCTCTCATACGAGGAAAATTAAAGGTTGGAGATGAAATAGAAATTTCTCCAGGAGTTCAGAGTACAAAGGGAAATAAAACAGTCTGGGAAAACGTCACAACAAAGATAACATCATTGATGGCTGGTTCATCTTCTTACAAATCCATAGTTCCTGGAGGTCTGGCAGCGGTCGGAACCGAACTTGATCCATTCCTGACTAAGGGAGATTCCTTTACCGGTAGAATAGTGGGATTAAAAGATCATGTCCCGAAAACAGTGTTCAATCTTGAAATGGATATACATTTACTTAACAGGGTTGTCGGTTTTGACGAGGAGGTCAACGTTGAGCCATTGAAGCCAAATGAAATAATAATGCTTACAGTTGGAACAGCAAATACAATAGGCTCAGTAACATCCATAAAGGATAATAAGGTAAATGTGGCATTAAAATATCCTGTTGCCGCGAATATTAACGACCGTATGGCAATAGGCAGGCGCATATCAAACAGATGGCGTCTCATCGGATACGGGTCAATTTTAAGCATATAAATTATTGTAGCAGAGTTATCACCATATCATCCTGTAAAAATATAACTGTTGACTCATATAAATATATATTTAATTGCAATATATATTTTAATGGACCTAAAGGAAAAAGTGGAAAGATATTTTGAAATAGAGCAATCTGCATTGAAGAAAATTCATATAAGCGTTCCTGTTGATTCATACCTTTATGGAATTGCAAAGGACCACATGGATATGATAATGAATTACTATAATGATGCAAGGTATTTCTATGATAAAAACGATCTGATCAATGCGTTCGCTTCATTGAATTATTCATATGGATGGATTGATTCTGCCATAAGAATAGGTTTATTCGATGGTGAATCAGATCACAGGCTTTTCACTCACTTCAGATGATTATCTATCTCTCCGGGTTTCTGTTCCACGCCCTTCAAATTTATAGTATTTTTAGTTGTCACCATATCAGTTTTTATTATATCCTCTATAACGGGTTCCAGTTTTTTCTGTAAATCCCCTGTAAGTTTATTAAATGACTCAATGGAATGAGAAAGATTTTTTGATGTATCATTGAAATCGCTAACAAAAGTTTCAATATTGCTGTAAAAATCTTTTATTTTAACGGTAAGTTCATTGAAATTTTCCGCGGTATTAACATCCTTCCACCCCATATGGATTGTTAATAATAATGATATGAGCGTTACAGGTGTGGCAACAATAACTCTTTTTGATATGGCATCTTCTATTAATTCAGGTCTGGTGGACATTACGGTACTCAACAGCGATTCCATTGGAAGAAACATTACTACAAAATCTACAGAGCCATCAAATTTTTCCCAGTATTTTTTTGACGCTAGGTCCTTTATATGACCATTGAAATTTGCGAGATACCGGTCTATCTCATCCGAGTTATTAACATCACCTTGACTTTCAAAAAAACCACTCAGAGGAACCTTCGAATCAACCACTATATATCTTTTGTTCGGCAATTTTATAATCATATCAGGTTTGGATTTATCCTCTGATACTGCCTGTTCTTTAAAGTCACAGTAGGGTATCATACCCGCTATTTCTACAGTTCTTCTCAATGTTATCTCTCCCCATTTACCTCTTATTGATGGATTTTTTAGCGCCCCGGATAGTTTTATAGTATCATGTTCCAGGTCAGTAATTTTCTTCGATAAACTATCAAGGTTGTCCTTTAATGCACCAGTTTCTGACTTCCTCTCATTCTCAACACTTTCTATATAACTCTGATATTTTTGCAGTGAATCTTTGAGTGGGTCTATAAGACCATTTAACCGAAGTCCTGTATTCTCTCTATCTGATCTCTCTGTTTCCAGCGCATTCTTAAAGGCAATGGTACTTGTATTGAGCAGATTCCTGTTTTCGGCTTCCATAAAATCATGCATAGATGATTTTAACCTGTTCTCCATATCGGTATACAACTTTCTTGAAATTAGATAATATAAAATTATACCTACAGCAATTCCAGTAATAAATCCGATTATTGCATCTATAAGTCCTGAGAAATCCATAAATACTATATATTAAACATATAAAATAAATTTGTCATACAAATTAATATTATTGTATGCCAAGGTCGATCTGGTTTTCTATATATTTCCAGAATTTATCTTCTATTTCAAAACTCCAGAGTGATTCCGGAACCTCAAAAAAAGCAAGTTCAGGAGTCAGAAGAAAACTTTCTATAGCTGCTACACCTAAATCCTGTAACCATTTTCCCATTCCAATAGTAATCTTAGCGTCATCAGGGGTGCCTGAAATAGTAATAGAATATGCACGGTCCATACCTGCAATGCTTCTCAATAACCCCTCCTTTGTTGCCTGGATTAAAGTACCGTTTGGGTGTTTGCCAAGCTGTGTTTTAAACTTTTCATTAGCAAAATACTGTTCCACAACATTGGATAATTTGTCTAGGTCTATATTTTTTCCATTGAATTCCTTTACTCTAGTCTTCATAATTCAGTATACAAAAAAGGATATATAATCTTTTGTTTAAAAAGATATATCGAACCAACACATTCACGGAGGCGATTAATTTAATAGATTCAAACATTTTATTATTTGTTTATAATGATTTATATAAATTAGTTTCTTGAATATTATATCTTCTTACATTCTATTACCAGATATGTGTTAATATAAAAGATATTATTATAGGACGCATAATTTAATGATTTTACATGAAAAAATTTGTGATTATGTAGCCTTAAACTCATATAACGTCTAATAATCACTATAGCCTATTATTTCGCCACTTTCAGCTCCTAATTGTAATTTAAAAGTCTTCTTACCTTTTTTCATTAAACCTATTTTTATTAAAACAATTCCTGTAATACTCCAAGTATTTTCATCTTCTTTCCATATTTTTGAGAATTTAGCACCAAGATTTTTTGGATATTTATCATTTAACCAGACTTTTGCCTCATTTTCGGCATCATTGTAATTCTCTATTTTTGACATGACATTTAAATGTATGGATATATATAAAGTTATTGTATTAGAAGCTAAATATGTTATTCTAAAATCGGTCTTTTATAAATATAAAAATGTTGAAAAAATCATATTGCAACGACGTACAAAGTGCAAGCACTTTTTAAAAAAGATCATGTGGTAGAACTCATATCTCTTTGGGTTGAGTTTTTCAAGAAAGAATAGCGTGTCAGAAACAAATGTTAGATAAATTGATATTGGAGCGGGTCCGAAGGGATTTGAACCCTTGACCGATGGATTAAGAGTCCATCGCTCTACCTAGCTGAGCTACGGACCCAGTCGGCTAAATAGGTTATACTAAAATACTATTTTAACTTTTTAGCGTTAAAATATATGTTTAAAATTTGCTCAATTTAAAGTTCTTGTTTAGTACTATTCCAGCAATCAGCACAATTCCACCTATAACTAGGAGCGTCGTTGCAAAGTCGCCAACATATCCTATATATACAAGATATTCAGTGGCACCGTATGTTATTGATGTTGATGGTTTTGACGTTGAAAATTCTATAAATGAATAATTTCCTTTGGTAAGATTTCTATATTCTTTTATATTCCCAAAACTAGTATATGTAGGTATTCCCATTCTGGAAAGCATAGAATTATTTGTTATTTCACTGACATTTTTAGATAATACTAGACCGGAATGGCTTGTAGGATTTGTAACAGATATTATAAAGCTTTTAGAATCAACGGTTATATTCTTTGATATATATTCATCGCCCTTTATAGTAAAACTTTTCTCACTTATTTTCGGCTTTTCAAAGCTGCTGTAAGCATACATGGAGGCACCGATGAGCACCATTATCACGCCTAGTATCAGTATCCATTTTTTCATAAATACCCTTATTATTCCACGATGTTTTAAATTATAAATTGTTTAATATATTCTATGAATACCATTATATATGGAATTCAATCATTTTTTCTATTCAGATAAATTTCTCTGAAGTGGGTAATGAAATACAGAAGTATTATACTGAAGATGAACGATGCAATAAGGAGAATCATAATTGAAATATCCTGATTGATTTTAATTATCAATAATCCCGTAAATAGGGCTCCAAAAAACACACCTGCATGCTGCATTGATGTATAAAATCCTAGATTTCCCCCGTAACTGTTTTTTGGTGCAAGTCTTGTAATAAGAGTGGGGAAAACTGTCTCACTGATTATATACCCGGAGTAGAAAGCTGCGACGCTTAATCCAAAATATGTTACATCATTCACCCTATTATTCAAGAAAAATAGTGGGATACTTACCAATAGAACTATTAACGATACAAGTGAAAATAATACTGTCTTGTTCTTGTCCGCTGGCCTTGCTATAGCCAAC
Organism: Thermoplasmata archaeon; assembly: GCA_021802165.1. The sequence continues at coordinate 14,472 of JAKAAU010000001.1, read as the reverse complement.
CCTATAATCCCTGCTATAATAACCACAGGTATCAAAAACTCATAGAAACGGTTGACAGGGAAATATTTAAGTGAGTATAATGGTAGATAAAAATAGAAAACTATCATATAAAAGTAGATAAAAAAGCTTATGATGGATATTACTGCTAGCTTGGAATCAATTTTGCTCTTTATTTTGAACATTCTCTCCTTTTTTACTTCATTTACCATTAATAATGGAATAAACGAGGCTATTCCTATAATTGCAGCTATGATGAAAATAAATGAATAGTTAACTATTGTTGTTAATAATGGGCCGATAATAACGCCGATCATAAATGAAAAACCGATTCCTATGCCTATAATTGCATCGGATACGTTCCTTCTTTCCACCGGAACACTTTCATGTACCAGTGCTATACCGGCCGAACTTACTGCACCAGCCCCCTCAACAAGCCTGCCCAGTATTAAGCCATAGATATTTACCGGATCAGCACATATCAAATTCCCTATTACAAAGGTAACAATGCCTATTGATATGATCAATTTCCTTCCATAACGATCAGAAAGCCTTCCCAACGGCGTCTGGAAAATAGCCATTGTAATCCCGTATGCTCCCAGGGCAATGCCAATAAGTAAATAAGAACCTGTGAATTTTTCTCCATAAAGGGTAAATATTGGCAAAACCATGAATAGACCTAAGGTTCTTAACCCAATTGTTACCGATACCAGTGAAAGAATCCTGAACTGTTTTCTATCAAATACTCGCATCATACATACCCACATCTCGTTATTTGTTAAATCATTTTGTATACTACATCCAGAAATAAATAAAAATTATCAAATATAGTATAAAAAAAGAATGCATTTCGTCAAATCATGCACATAAACGGATTCAAAATTTCATAAATATACCCTTCCACAACAATCTTTAATAATTATAAGGTTATAATTAACAGATAAGAAATGCAGGTACTGTACTCATTTAAATATGAAAAATGTTTCGCATCACAGATGATAAATGACTACAATGTGCGAATTAAAATTGTTAATCAGGAACTGCGTGATAATTATGTTTATGAGACCCTGGCCATATATGCTGAGTCAGAAGACCTTCTTGATAAGACCGTATCATATCTTGAAAACTATCCGCATTCCTATGAAGTAGAGGTAATAGAAAGAGAGAGCAACTGTATAACAGTCAATGTTTTAACAAAAAGCTGCCCCCTGATTGAACTCATGAGGCGTAAGCTCATGAGCCCTACCAATAAAATAAAACTTGAGAGGATAGACTATTCTGGAAACATATTCTGGGAGATGAATGTCAACAATTACAATAAAATAAGGCATATAGATGAATCCTTAAAAGAGGTATATGATATAAAGGACAGTAAAATCAGAACATATAACGGCAGGCACATAAATATCAAGTCGGAATATATACTGAAAGAGGCATTTGAAAGAGGTTATTTTGATGTGCCCAAAAAAGTCGGGCTAAAGGAACTTTCATCTATTCTAAATATCCCTCCTACAACTCTGGACCTCCTGTTGAGGCGCCAGTTGAGGCAGGTCATCCAAAAAACCATAAAATAGATTATTGTCATGGGAGTTTAGATCATTATAGACATATAATATCTATAGATTTTTGATATCAAAATAAATTTATTGAACCAGTTTTATCTGAATACACTTAGCTGAAATACGATTGAAAGAACGATTAATATGGTAAAAAACTGGTGCATGGGTACTATGAATCCTGGTCTGGATGCTGATTTATTTACAGAAATAAATACTATTATGCCTACTATTATCTGAAATCCGATTATTATCAATGCAACATTGTAGTTAAAGAAAAACAAGATCAGTGTAAACAAAAACAGTAATACCGCCAGGCCATGAATTGTCCAGATCCACTGTGCCTTTGTTTTGGGTATTTTGAAATATCCAATAGCTTTCTGGTATCCTCTTTCTCCGGTTGTCATTCCACCCATATATATAACGGCGAAGAAAAAGTACAGAGGTATGTTGTGATAAATCAGTGACAGAACATTTCCAGCCACGGGATAAATGATTAAAAGATATGTAAGGGCAGTTGAATAGGCTAGAATGTCATGTAGCCCCTGAACCACTGACGGCGCTTTTCCCGCCAGAGTGTAAAGAGTGGCCATGCCCAATAGTGCAGTTATAATTACCAGAATTAAACCTGTTATTTCCAGTGATCCATGTATTAAAACAACCATTATTACCGCATTTATCCCCAGCAATGTGGCAAGTATTCTATGCCATACCTCTGGGTCACCTGCTTTTGCCTTCAATGGCATATCCTTTGTGTACGGCCACTTGGTTCCAAGCGATAGTCCATATCCATACCCCTCAACTGTTCCACCTACTATAATTATTCCAAAAGCAAGAATTACCTGGAATACAAAATAATAATATAAAATAACATTCATTCAATTCACCATTTACTTTTTAAGTTCTGTGTTCTTTCTCACCATTACAAATTCTTCACTATTATTAAATTCTTTATTTCTATGCCCAAATTTTTCCCGTAAATAATTCCTTACATCGTAAAAATATATATTTCCATAGGGACATGCTCTAATGCAGTCTCCGGAACCCACACATTTTACGCTTTTGAACTGGCCACTTTTTATAAACGAACCTGGCATTGTGGATAGCCCAACCTCGCAGGATGTAGCACAATCCTTTGTTTTGCATGTTCTACATACATTTTTATCCTTTACCTTGAGCTTGAAAAATCCAAGCACACTGAAAAAACCTATAAGTGTTCCTGTTGAACACCAGCCGTATTTTCTGCAGGGGCTCATGCCAACAAATGGTATAGAGAAAAAGAAAACATACCATAATATATTCCATATAAAATAAGAATAGAAAACGGACGGGTCAATTCCATATATGCTGAAACTTAGATTTCCAGTAGTTGTATACATATATGAAAATAAAGATGCAAGTATTGCCCAGATCCATGAGCCTGTGGCTATAAATAGTACGGAATCGGTGAAGTAACTAGTTCTCTGTTTTTTACTTATTTTAGATTCGTAATTATATTTTATCATTGACTGCCCCAAGGTTCCTCCGTACATTACAGCTGATGGACATAGAGTTGAGCAGTATGACCTTCTTCCAAAAAGCAGTGCCAGAAAAGCATACAGTGCATAAGAGCCCAGTAGGGGGAGAATAAGATATGGATATAGTGCAGCCTGGGCACCTGTATTTGCCCATAATGGGAGCTTATTGTAGTATAATGGATTAAGAAAATTTGGTCCTATTGTGGTATAAAGCAGATATGCGGCAATTGCAAAAATTAAGTTGATTTTCTTGCCTTTATCCTTCAATATGCGTATCTGTGCCACAACAAGCGCAATCATTTCTATTCCCATAATCAGAAGGAACGTTGGTGAATCTGTTATGTAGCCAATTATATAAAGAATTTCTATGAATGTTGAAACCGGAGTAAATTTATAAACTCCTCCTACCATGCCATAAAAAACAATTAAATTATAGGGCCCGGTGCTAGCGGGTACAAATGGTGAAACAAATTCTTTGAGGACGTCATGGGCATAGAAGCCTGCTACACTGGCTCCGTGATATACAGGCAGAGTATCAATAACTCTAAAAAATGGCAGGTAATTATACGTTGCAAAATCCATTGAACCAGCCATAAAAAGTTCTGAAACAAAAGAGGCAACAAGAACAAAAAATATTAGTCTGGCGGGTTTATTTACAGTCTTTTTCCGTTTTATAACTATATTATTGCTTTCTGTTTCCTGAATATGTGGCTTATTTATTGAAAACATGCTCTGGAAATAATAGATCATACCGAATATTATAGCCACTGCAAAAAATATCCATGCAAGTCCGAATGGGTCTAACAATACCGTTCCAATAAAGGTTCCAGCCCCCATTAATAAATAATCAATAAAAATCATTTTTATATGGTAAGCATCATCTTCCGGCAACATGAGCCTATGTTTTGCTATATATTCAAAAAATATTACCATGAATATTATCATTACTGCAGTTTCCCCAACACCACCTATGAAAACAAATTCATCATTTCCAAGCAAAGTAGGAGCAAATAAATCCATGGTAAATATTGATATGGCGGCATATTTATGCATACCCTTTGGTTTATAAACAAGATATAAGAAAAACATTTCCACGCTCATTGGTACAAGAAAATATATTGTGTTTATTCCATTGCTTAGATCAGAAACAAAATCCAGAGAATAGAATGTATGATAATAATCAAAGTGTATTATTGTCGGATTGAATAGATAAAACAGAAAAAGTCCCATGGAAACCTCATTCCATATTATTAACCCTGTAAATGCTGTGGAATTTGCTCTAGTCAAACCTTTTCTATCCAGACCACCGTGCAATACTCCAACGAATGTCGCAACAATTGGCTGCGACATTAAAATCATTCCGAAAGAAAATGCTAGAGCAGTATCAATAAAGTTATGAACTGTTGTTATGTAAAGCAAAAATGCATCGAGCATGCTCGCCATCATGGCGGTAAATATCCCGATAGCAGCTACCTTTAAAAAAGAAATATCATTTTTATGCCTGATTATATATGAAAATACAAATATGATATATGTTACCATAACCACAATCGTTACAATACCGATTAAAAATATAATATCAAGCATCTATGTCACGATTAAACAATTTTATTATTAATTAATTGTAGATATTATTCTATAATTAAACTTATCCTTGTTTAGCAATAATCAAAAGATTAAATGAAGAGAGAAGTAGTAGAGAGCATAATCATATCTATATTCACCCTGTATTTATTTATATATTCCGCTTTAACTGGTATATTTATAGTATTTTCCACAAGGCTTTATCCCTCCATATATCAATTTATCATATTATTGATACCCTATGTTATATTGCCATTTCTGGTTTTTTTCAGGAAGAATTCTATAATCAATAGAATTTATCTTTATTTTATGTTCATTGGGTTATTTACCTTTATAATTCTCCTATTTACGTACATAGTATATCCATTAATGGAGATAATGGTCCTACTCACACTTGCATTTTATACCGATATTATAGACAATTTATATTTCAAAGCAAACAAGCCGTTATTTTACCGTGGGGCTGCCTTTATATTAATTCTATTTATTATGCTATTGATTTCAAGATTCTTTGTAATATCTGTTCCGGTAGAACCAACAAAGATTGTCGTGGATTCAATATATGCTGACTTTTCCTCATCACAGGTCCCGTATCTATTTTATTACGGTATTATAATGCGTGTTAATTACATATATTTCACAATGGGATTACAATCCATTATACTTTATATTATACTTGCAGCACTTTTAACCGAAAACTACTTCCTTATTTTCGGCATTGTAAATTTGAATACTGGAATTCTGGGGAAAAAATCACGTGCAAAGAAGCAGGCAACAAATATGATTACTCCGGCAATAAGTGGTGGTGTCTCAGCCCTGAGTTGCCAATGTGAAGGTCTTACTGCTATACTTCCCACAGTGGCTGCTGTGGTAGCAACTGTTATTAGCACTACATTACTTTCTGAAAGCATTTTATTACTTTTATTAAGTAACTTTATGCTGACTGTTTTCATCAATCGCAGGGCGAAAATAAAATTTGTGTCATCTATCAAGAATCTGAGAAATAGCAATTATTTCCCGCTGTTGGCCATATTTTTTGTTATGCTTATCCCTGTTATGGAGGTCATAGGCATATTTTTCCATCTGCAGCGAACCTCAATGCTGTTCTTTTACGGAATAAATATAATGATGTTTATCTCAGGCATTTTCCTTATGTATACTATAACAAAATTAGGAATGAAACCCTTTATTAAAACTTTGAAAGTAAAGGCAGGCTTGATGACCCTAGCATCAATAATGATGTTTATATGGTTTGTGCCTTCTCTGGCATACTATGCATATTCTAATTACAATATTTACATAATGATGAATATAATGGGTATAGGAGCTGGAATACTGACTTATCTTGTATATTTTAGTCTTGAGAAATTGAAAGCAGCATATATAGAATTTAATTCAATGATGTTTAGTATGACTGCCCTTGTATTTTTCTATATATCAATTATAGGGCTTACTGATATGTTTCCATTCTTCGGCATTAAACAGCAGCTCTATTTCTCTGCAATTCTATGGGCAGTGTCACTTCCGTTTATGTGGCTAAGCACTATTGATACAATGTACAGATATTCTATACCTGAAACACCAATACTTATAAAAAATCATGATTCTAAAATAGCTAGACCGGTTGAAAAATGATACATTTTTATTACCTTCAGTATCCAACTATAAATATTAGTTCATTAAGATTTAAAATTACTATACAAATTATAATATATTCTGTATGGTAGATTATCATGGATAACTAAAATAGATCATAAAAATTATTTTCTCAATATAAATTCCTTAACAAATATTGTTGCTCCTATAGCAATTGCTGCGCACATACCCATTATAACAAGCAAAAACAGAGTTTCTGAATTGGGATTATAAGCAGCAGCATGTAATGTTATTAATGTAGATATTATATCAAATGTCATAATGTCATATTATTTGTATGTATAAAATACTTATTAAAGAATATATTCAACTTTTAATTTTACCGGGTATTAGGCCCCTATAATAGCTAGAAATCTATATTTCAAAATTTTTAAATGCAAATTATTTCTACAAAAAATATTAAATAGAATTAAAATATAATCACATCGTGATAAATATGTTATCTACAGGATTAAAACTTTTAGCTGTCGGGCTTTCGTTGTTACTTGGGGGATTCGGTTTAGCAATATTATCTATTTATGGGTTATTACCGTATGCATCATATACTGGTATAGTTGGGGTAGCTGCGTTTATAATAGGACTCGGGTTCACCGCATTAGCTTCGACTAAAATATCTCTCCGTGATTCTGATGAAAGTAGCTCAAATTAAATTTATACTTTGATATATAAAATATAAATATATTTTACAATTACTTTTAAGTAATATACAAAATTATACTAATTCATGAAAGCTCATGATGAAAAAATTAAAAATAGACTATTTTCAGTGCCGATGATGGGACTAATGACATTTTTGGTGGCATTCAAACCATATTCTACGAGCTCAATTGTTTCAGGATTTTATGCCGACGGATACGCAGTGGATTTATTTATGCTTGCCATAGCTCTGGCTTTCATTGCCATAATGATAATACTTAAATTAAGAGAAAAAAATAAGGAATCTTAATTTTATTTAATCAATTTTTGTAGACGATAGTTTTTAACTGTCCCGATGCTCTTTAAATTTAATGCTTTTGCAATGCATAATTAGACTTTATTCTTTTTTATATTCTCGTTAATATAAATGTCTATCAGCATACTATACAAAATTATTGAGTCTTTTTTGTGTTCTGTTATTACTTCGATTTTAATATTTTTGCATCACTTTATAAGTGTATCCATCACATATTAAAATGATATTTTTCATGCCAATGCTAGGGGAACTTCCTGATTAATAAGATTAATAATGATCTATTAACTGACATCTTTAATATATGTTTCTAGACCCTCTACTGAAGTTTTAACAGAGTCATATGAAGGATTGTCCTGCAGATGCGCTATCACTTTATCTGGTGTGGTATTACCAAAAATTGAAGGGTCTATAAGGTATCCATTAAATATATAGGCACCAGCAGGTCCATTTATTAATGTAACAGAATTTATATGAGGATATGTACTTATATTATCGCTTGGTATACTTAAGCCATCAACAATAGCCTCAGTAGTATAGATTCTAACATCATTGTATATTCCACTGGGCACGCTCTCTTTTAATTTTTGCAATCCAGAGGATATTGTGGTATTGTCTGTAAGATTCTCGCCATAGAGATAAACAGGTTTGATTATTACAGTATGTCCGCTATAATGTACTGTATATGCAGAATTATTGAATATTATACCCGGGGTATCATTATACTCGAAATTATTCATAGATTCTGAGGTATGAATATAACCATTTTTATCTAGATTATATCCATGTTCATTTAAAAATTCATATAGAGCCCAGGAACCTGCATCTCCCGTCGGACTTCCGTTCCAGGTTATGAAATATACACAGATACTACTATTATCCTTTACTAAATCATTATCCGATACCTTGCAGTACTGTTCAAGTTCAACTGTTTCATCATGCCCATCATAGTGTTCGGCACCGTAAATGGCCAGGAAAGTGATAACTACAAAGAAAGCAACAAAAAATACAAGTAACTTTTTGTTGTAATGTTCTTTTTGACTCATTTTATGCAATAAGTTAAAAATGTTATTTAGAGCTTTGTGTTGGAGTTAAGTGGACATCAATTCGATTTAGCTAATTACATGTTGCAATATAGTGTAAATATGACCGAAAATGACATTATATACTGATTTTTAAACTTCTTAGATAATAGGTTACGAAAATATTCTATAATTACTTTTATATTTTACAAAGAAATTGTTTTACATGGAAGCCGGTAGTAACGATGAGCTATATGAGAAGAATAATAAGATATATAATTCAGTCAGAGGCTGGATTTTCTCTACAAATCATAAACAAATAGGACTGTTGTATATACTGACATCGCTGGTTTTCTTTATCGGGGGAGGAGTGCTGGCGCTTTTAATGAGAGTACAGCTGGCGATACCTAGATATGACCTGGTTAATTACGGTCTATTCTCCGGGAGATTTCTGGATGCATTACAGTATAATCAACTTGTAACCATACACGGGCTTACAATGCTTGTATGGTTCCTTGGCCCTCTTGGTTTTGGATTTGGTATTTATTTGGTACCGCTTGCTATTGGTTCTAGAGATATGATATACCCGAGGATTAATGCACTCGGTTACTGGTTATACTTATTTAGTGGCATACTTCTCTGGATGGGATTCTTCCTCCCTGGCGGAAATCTGGACACAGGATGGACAGTTTATCAGCCATTATCATCATTTAAGTTTACACCATATATTGGGGCTGATACAGCTGCAGCCGCAGTGGTAGTGAGGGGTCTTGGTACAATCATTGCATCTACTGAGGTTATAACTACTGTCTTCAAGGCCAGGGCGCGTGGTTTTAGGTTAATGAACTTACCTTTATTCGTTTGGGCCATACTCTGGGTTGCAATGATATCATGGTTTGTATTCCCTGAAATAACTGCTGAATTTTTTATACTGGTCGTATCGAATCTGCTGGGATTAAGCGTATTTATTTCTACATATGGGGGAGCTCTTATGTGGGAAAATCTGTTCTGGTACTTCGGGCATCCGGAGGTGTATTTACTGCTCCTACCGGGTACAGGTGCTATGTTCGATTATCTATCAAATCTCGGGCACAGGGCTCCTTATCTTAAGAAATGGATGATAGCTGCAATGGGTGCTATATCTGTTGACAGTGTTATGGTTTTCCTTCATCACACATTTATGACCGGTATAGTGTTTGCTTGGTTAATGGCCACAAGCATATTTACAGAAACAATATCCATACCCACTGGGATGATGATCGTTGGATTGATTGCAACACTTCTAGGAGCAAAACATAAATTCCAAACACCTATTCTGTTTGCACTTGCAGCTTCCACATCGTTTATGATAGGTGGTATAACAGGTGTTACACAATCTTCACTGGCTATTGACACTATAGTACATGGTGACTATTACGTGGTAGCACACTTCCATTACTTCATGGTTGGTGTGGCTGTAATGGGGCTCATGGGAAATCTGTACTATTATTTCCCGAAGTTCACAGGGAAGATGTACAGCGAGAGATTAGGGAGAATCCACTGGGCAATAGCCTATATAGGAGTGAATGTCCTCTACTTCCCCATGTTCTTTCTGTATGATTTACCTAGAAGGGTATATACCTATCAGTCAGGCTTTGGTTACACTATATTCAATGAAATATCCACGATCGGGGCGTTTATATTTGGGCTTTCCTTCTTGATAATGTTTGCAAATTTTGGATATTCTATGAAAAAACACCAGTCACTAGCAGATCAGAATCCATACAAGGCTACTGCAGGATTTGTATGGTTTACAACAAATCCTCCAAAGTACTATAACTTTGATTACGAACCATACGTGGGGGGAGCGGATAATAGAGATCTATTACTGGACAAGAGTAAACCAATCAAGCCACCCAAGGTAGAATTATCCACAAGGCCGCTGTTTATTGGTAGTGGTGTTGCACTGGCATTTGTCGGTGCGGTAGTGGCAGTGATGGGGTATAAGCCATATGCATTTGGGTCATTTTATGCATATCTCGGATATGCAATAGTTGCAGTTGCAGCAGCATTGTTCCTCATAGGAACAATTGGCTGGATGTACGATGATTACAAACTTAAATCCCCCAATGTACCACCTGCCTACAGGAAGGACCCGGTTACAAAAGGTTTCAATAACACTAGACTCGGAATGCTGATTTTCCTTGCAGGAGATATGATATGGATGGCTACATTCTATGGAATGGTTGAATGGATAAAACTCCAATCTGTGTCTCCATATGTAGAAGGGAACGATCCCGTTACATGGTTCTTCCCATCGGTAGCATCAGTTTACATTTATATTTCAATTGCAGCAATAGGAATAGCTACCCTGCTCGTATGGCGCTCACTCTATGGGGCTATAAAGAAATCTCCCAAGAAGAGTGCCAGTTATATGACTCTAGGAGCCGTATTCGGGATAATATTCATAATAACATCGATGCTTTCGCTGTTTAATATTAATTCCTATTCGGCTTTGAGCCTTGGAGGTGCAACTGCAAACAACCCGATAGCTTCAATGTACTGGCTTATATCCCTAATGGATCTGCTTTTTGGAGTTGGGGTAATAGCAGTAATGATAGGGTACGCAGTAAGGGTCAAGTATTCAAGGAAATTCCTGTGGGGTAGAACTGCGACAAGTGCAGATGTTATAATGTGGTTTGTAGCATTTGTCTTTCTAACAACGGTATTTACAACTGTTGCATTTATAGCATGAGGTGGAAAAAATGGATAATATAAATAAAGAGAATGCAGAAACAATAAGTAAGAACAAAATCGATGTCACATCTTCATATAATTATGATGATGTTGAGATGGAACTGGGAGACGATGACCTTGAATATAGGGAAGTTGGCATCTGGAAAAATCCATATGCTGTGGCTGTAATTATAATAGCCATATGGTTTAGCCTTTGGTTATTTATTCAGGTTTTTATGGGGAGGTGGTTCAGTTGAAACCAGTAACTAAGGCAGCGTTTGCTGTACTGGCTATTGCTATTGTGTTAATAGCAGCCGTTGGAATAACAGTAGCTACATATGAGCCTATGAATACTGTTATGTCTGATCAGGGAAAAGTTAGCTACAAGGCTATACCTTACTATAACCAAACATTGAGCAATGGCACGACTGTTCAAATAGTAAATCTCTCCCTTGCCGCATGGGGGCAGGGAAATGGTTATCCAAATGCATATCCGTTTAACTTTAACGGAACATCTTATGGCGCCATGACAATATACCTTCCTGCAAATGCATATATCCATGCCAATATGACGAATTATGAGGTTAAACCACACACCCTGAAAATTGAACTTCCGTACGCATCACAGTGGGCACATGGACCCATATGGGCACATACCAGTGAGCATGTCCAAAAGGTCATAAATAGTACGGGTACAATAGATCCAATATGGTATGGAAACGTTTCACATTACAGATCTATATGGTGGAATGACACGGCCCCCGGTAATTATTGGATAGTTTGTGGTTTGACAACCCATGCCGAGGCCGGAATGTATGTATATGTAATAGTCAGCTCTTCAGTGCATGTGCCATACTATACAATAAAATGAGGTGAAAAGAAAATGTTTGAATTATATAATATATTACCTAGTGTGTATCATTTGATACCGCGAGGCTCCATTACAGGAGCAGAAATTACATCCATATTCCTGGCATATATCATTCCAGGCGTTTTAATAGGAGCCGGCTTTGCCCTGTGGTATGTATATGTGTTTCTTAGAAGTTACAAGCCCAAAAAAGCAGATGACTTTGAAAATTCAAAGTATAATAAAGATGTTGATATGAGACCAGGAAGAATAGAGAACCTTGAGCGTGGAAACAAGACCATATTCAAACTGTTTGTTCTTTTTGTGGTGCTTATACTGCTCTCACTGCTGGTATATGATCTACCACCAGCTTACGGTATAAGGGTCGCCGGAGCGGCACCCTCAGCTCCCACAGATGCCCATCACTATATGGATATCGATGTAGTTGGTTATCAGTGGCAGTGGGTGTTCATATACCCAAATGGGGCCTCATCAAGGCACTTTGTTGTGTTGCCAGCAGATACGCCAATTCAATTTAATGTAACTAGCGTAGATGTGATGCATTCGTTCTACTTGATTAACGTCACGAAGGTGGACGCTTTCCCTGGACATTATAACTATATCTGGACGAATATTACTAATACAGGTGAATTCTACTTTGAGTGCGTTGAGCTCTGTGGCCTTGGGCATGCACATATGAGAGGCCCGGCATTTGTATTACCAAAAACCCAGTATCAAAATTGGTTAAATTCCACAACGAGTGGTGAAATGGTTGAACAGTCTAACTTTGATGGGTACTCGGTGAACTACGGCCCAAACAACTACGATAATGGAACCGCGATAGTACCACCATCTGCTGGTGCATAAATATTCTTTATTTATATTATATACTTATTTCAATATAATCATGGTGACTAAATATGGGTAAATTAACAAACTTTATGAAAATTACCAAACTGGAAATTACGATTTTAATAGATTTAGTTGCCGTAACAGCCTTTATTTTAGCACCGGGTAGTTTTTCCCATCCCATAGTGTTATTTTTACTGATACTTACCGGAACATTAGGTTCTATGTCCGCAAGTATGTTCAACAATATTTACGATATGGATATAGATACAAAAATGAAGAGAACAAAATCTAGGTCCAGCACCCTGAATGCATACACCCGGGGCTATATATTTTCAATTGCACTTATTATGATCATTATATCCTTTATAGTTAGTTCGCTATTCATAAATTTATTAACAGCATTATTTATTTTTGGGGGATTTCTCAGCTATGTATTTCTATATACTGTATTTTTAAAACGAAGAACAAGTTTAAACATTGTAATAGGAGGAATAGCAGGTGGATTTCCAGCTCTAGCTGGCTGGGCCGCTATTACAAATTCAGTCTCACTCACCTCACTATTTCTTGCTTTCCTTGTATTTATGTGGACACCTACCCACTTCTGGAATCTTTCAATTAATAATGTAGATGATTACAAAGCGAGTAAGGTGCCAATGCTACCTGCAATGGTAGGTGTCAAAAAAACGGAATTCTGGATTATTGTTAATACCGTTATACTTGTATTTTATTCCCTTATACCATTTCTGGTGCCCGCAATTAAACTCGGACTTGCATATCTCCCAATTGCAGTAATTATGGACGCTATACTTCTTTATTACGTTGCTAGACCTGCCTTTAAACAGTATAACAAAAAATATTTCAGAAGTGCCTTTGGATTTTCAAATATGTACCTGCTGATACTTTTGCTAGTTATAATAATATATCCTTTTATATAATTTTAATATATTTATGACACAGGAGGTTAATGTGATGGCTAAAATTGTTTTCGATTTTCCCGAGACTATTGACATAATACCAGGAACAGTTGTTCATACATATATTATAAAACGACCCGATGCTATAGTCCAAATAGACGCGGGAATACAGTCTGATTTCAATAAAATACGGAATTATTATAGCAGTACCGGTAGTTCTCCAGACTATGTTTTGATAACTGCAGTAGATTATATTCATGTTGGAGCATTGCGTGAGATTTATGATACGTATAACCCTAAAATATACGTTCCTAAACGGGGTATGGGAACTATGAAAAATGGGCCTAACCTAAAAGGAATCCTCGAAATAGAGGGAAAAGGTCTTCGGTTCGAGGGAATTCAGCATGTATATTCCTATAATAAAATGGAACTTGATTTTCTGGAAGTTGTAGATACTCCAGGATATTCCCGGGATAATGTATCATTGTATTATAAAGATAAAAATACTATATTTGTAGGAGATGCATTTACAATAAAGAGGAAAAAATTAAAGATCGATCCTATGTTTACCCAGAATATGGAAGATGCCAGAGAATCCATGGGAAAAATTAAAAGTTTATGCCCTGTAACCATACTTCCATCGCACGGCGACCTATACAACTGTCCCTGAAATTATTTAATATTTTAAAGATATAAGTATTAACGTACAAATTCAAGATATAAATATATTTCAGCTATTATAGTTAATTACTAATATATTTATACTTACTTGTATTATATTTTCATGGTCAAACCGGAAATGTACCATGTCAGCAAAAAAATAAGCTATGATGAACTGGAAAAGCACATAAAGAATGAGAAAA
>JAKAAU010000149.1 GCA_021802165.1 Thermoplasmata archaeon | reverse complement strand
TGATGGTCAATATACCGGTTATGCCCCATATATTCCTTAAATGTTTAATAGAACCTGATATTATAAAGGATATAGATGTTGTAGATATTATCAATAAAACCATAACCAGCAGCATCATTGAAGAATCGTACAGGTTGAAAAGATGGTAAGAGAGCCCGAGATAAATATACAGTATTATTCCAGGTACAGAAAAAACCAGATAGCTCAGTGTGAAGGCAGCCATATAATCAAATGGAGAAACTTTGCTCGGAACATACAGATCCTGGATTCTCAATTGAAGCCTGAAAAAGGCTGAATCTCCAGCACCGGAAAGGCCTACAGAACCAACAAATGCAATCAACCCTCCGACAATAGCAAATTTAACCAGGGCCCCATGGCTCAATACAAATACAAGAAAGAGCAAGGTTAAAGGTGTTGCCAGTGAAGCAATCAAATAGGAAGGGCCCCTGAAAATAGTTTTGATTCCATAATACCATGCCATTGACAGTATAAATCTAAGATTCAAGGTCAACCCCCCTTATTATAAATAAATCCTCTATTGATATCTGCTTAATCGAATAATAAAGATTTTCGTATCTGTCTAAATCCGATTTATCCACATATTTTACATATATATTTCCAATTCTATAGGACCCCTGCATCTGCTCCTTACATTCTATCCTGACTTTACCCCTTAAATCATAGAGGAGTTCATCTGCAGTTCCTGACCCGATGAATTTTCCCGAGTCCATCATGTATATTTTCCTGGATAACTCTGTAGCCTCTTCCATATAATGTGTCGTAAGAACAACATTTCCTGTAAGCTCCTTTATTGCACCCCATGTTTCCATTCTGGATAAGGGGTCAAGCCCGGTTGTGGGTTCATCTAAAAATACAGTTTCAGCATTGCATCCCAGTGCCATAGCAACAAACATTTTTCTCTTCATGCCTCCGGAGAGTATATCAGTTGGGACATCCATCTTATCTCCCAATCCAACAACCTTCAAGGCCATTCTGGATTCCTGCCTGGCTGAATGGAAAGAAAATCCCTTCCCTGTAAGATATAAAAAAACCTGCTCATATGCTGTAAGTATTCCTATAGGAGACGCTTCCTGTGGAATGCTTACTATTTTATTTCTGATTTCTTTAATATCTTTATTAATACTGAGCCCGTCGATGAATGCATCACCGGATGATGATTTCAGCTGTGTGGATAATATTCTCAAAAGAGTTGTTTTCCCTGCTCCATTTTTGCCAATGATTGATACTATTCCACTATCCAGATCCTGGGTTATATGATCGAGGGCTCTCTGGTGTTTGCCATATTCTTTTTCAAGCTCCCGGATTTGAATCATCCTGGGCTATTAACATGAATAATATAATATATTGCATTTCGTAGGGTGACCTGTTATACAGCAATCATGGGCAGAAATTCAACTATCAGGCTCTATTATTAAAATTTATAACATGCTATCTTCATTTTCAATTATCTTTTTTGTTATCCCAGCGAAAAATTTCCTTGTAGGCTCATAATTTTTTACAGTGTGCCCATACACAGAGAGAGGAGTTACGGAAATATTATTTTCCTCCATCAATACGTAGTAATCTGTATTCCTGTCCTGCGTTTTTTCTACGGTATTTCCCAGCCAGTAGTAATCCTTTCCATTGGGGTCCACATTATGCTCAAGATAATCATGGAAAACATTTTCGGCCATGGGGACAACCTTGATTTCTGTCTCATCTGTAATCTGTGCAGGAAAATTAATATTAAGTATATCTGCGTTTTCAGGAAATCCAGATTTTTTAAATTCTTCTATAATATATCTTGAATACATTCCAGCCTTTGAAAAATCAGGCCCTTCATTACCATTTATCTGGTCAGTAACCATTGAAAATGCGATGGACTTTATTCCCTTTAATGCAGCCGCAATTGCAGCAGATATAGTTCCGCTGGCATATATTGATCTGAGTGATATGTTAGAGCCTATATTAATCCCGCTTGCTACCAGATCTATCTTTTTGCCCTTTAATATAATATTCTGTGCTACCGTGATTGTGTCAGCAGGATAGCCTGATACACAGTATCCATTAATTCCATATGTTTCCAGTGATTGTATTCTCATAGGCCTTGTAAATGTTATACTCATTCCAGAAGCGCTTCTCATGCTATCCGGTGCAACCATTACGGCATCATCCACCATGGATGCGTTTTTATAAAGCTGCTTTATGCCAGCAGCATTAAAACCATCATCATTTGTAACCAAAATCATAATGCCATAATATACCCATATAATATTTAATAATTATTGTGCATATATTGCTGGAAAAGTGGAAAATTTATCCAGGAACCACAAATAAAGCATTGATCATGGGGGCTCCGGGAATAGCAAGTTTAATTTATGTGGCATAGCCATTTGAAGCATTTTCAACATAGTCGATCGGGCAGGATTGGTCGTGAATTTAATATTGCAACCGGCAATGAGGCTTCATTTTCATATATAAATGCGGGCACGTATCTAACATGTTAGAGGAACACTTAAATATAACATAGGGATAATATATTATGGAACCATTTTTATTTAAGTCATATGATAGAATATTAGGGATTGCCTGTGATATTGAAAGCCTTATAACTGAATTACAGTGTGTTAGCAATTATGATTATGATGCAGCCAGTTACCACATTATAAATGGGCATATTTCTATGTGGTTAAATTATATGGGTTTTCCTGAACTTGCTGAAAATTTAAAGACAGCCAGATCACCTGATGAAGCTATAAGGATTCTAAAATCTTCTCAAAGATGGAAAACTAGAAGTCCAGAACATGCAGGAAAACACCAGAGAAACATGAAGCAAAAAATGGCTTAATTATAATTTATTATATTTAATTCATGGTTAATTGTCATGCCGGTCTAGTATACATTGAAGTGCATTATTGTAATCCTCAGCATTTTCTCTTTTCATTGCTTTTTAAAGCATTTACACACAATTGTTATCGCCAGCTGCAGATATTGTGTCATTGAATAGTGGTTTTATGGGGTTGTTTACCCTCATCAATGCGCTTTTAACAGTGAACGGGTCATCCGGGCATCCATAATCGGTGCTGGATTCTTCATTATATAATGTGCATTGTTTTTTCTCATATTTTATGCTAAAATCTTTCGTCCCTGAATATTTTGCAAGTACAATTTTAATTCCCCCCGGTTCTACTCCCGTCCAGCCGCCTTCCAGTACAGAATACTTGCTGCCACCTGATAATGTGTAAAGAAAAGCCACAAGCAACCTGGAATCTGAATTTTCTATAACTGCCAGGGGAGCATTATTGGTTCTGGCCGAAACGTTAGCCAGTGGTTCCGGTTCAGTCACGAAATCAACATTGAAATTTTTATAATAAAGCGGATAGAAAGCGTCACCGAATGCATATATCTCAGAAACTTTATTGTTCTCTGTAATTCCCCTTAAAAGTATAAATGATCTTGTGGTACTGCCTGTGTTTTCAAAATTCCACTGTATTATTCCCTTTGCTTTTTCATACCATGTATAATTGACCTTTACCGGATTCTCTATCGCCTGTTCAGAAATAAGTCCCGCTATTCTCATAAATAATATAACAGAATTATACTATAAAAATGTTAACTGTTAAATACGTTTTGCGTAATAATTAACATGAAAGTATATCCTTTGACTTTCCTATTTTGCCAGATAAACTTATATTTAATCCTCCAATTATTGCCGGCTTAATGACCCATTAATAAATAGATGAAATTATTAATAATGTAGTTATTGCCAGTTTAATGGCTTATAAGGGATTGGATTCAACATGGTTTCCCGTTGTTCTGGGAACATTATCTGTTTCACTTGCGTTTTTTATCATATACCTTGTTTTTCACAACGTATTAATTTTTAACATAGGAAAAATAATATATTTTATCGTCCTGATATTTTTTGCTTTTGTATTTGCCTCATGGATTTACAGATATATAAAAAATAAAAAACTTATAAAAGAGGATTATAATGACATGACAAAGTTAAGCTTTCTGGCATTTCTGGGCATATTTTATTATGCCTTTGCCTTTTTCTATGTCGCATATGTAGGGGTAAACGCATTTGTGGCATACCTGTTTTATTATCTTCTTTTCCTCTTTTATATTCTGGTACTGGTTATCAATATAATACTTAATTATAATTTATATACAAATAAGTATAGCTTTGACAGGATAACGTATGCTATTCTTGTTCCAAACGTTGTTATGAGTGCAAATATAATACTTACATCCATTATGTTAACTCCACCAATGTCCGGGTACTATAACACAACAATTCTGCGTACAGTTTATTTTATGGTTATGGTTGCATTTGGGATATCCTTTTTCCAGTTTCTTTTTGTTGGGATTTCAGCATATATTTCACATATAAGCAATAAGCCAAATTATCTTCAGACCGTTCCAGCAGCAATGATTCCTGTGGGAGCTTCAAGCATGCTAATAATAAATATTATGTTCATGCCCCAGTTTAATTACATAGGAATTTTCAACGTCCCACTAAACCTTGCAATAGACATTTCCGTTATATTATGGGGATTCGATTTATTTCTCTTCCTTGTTTCCGGCGCTATAGCGATTACCCACATAAAGAAGAGGCAATCCATGACTGTATGGGCTTATGTTTTCCCTGTTGGTGTATCCACATT
>JAKAAU010000148.1 GCA_021802165.1 Thermoplasmata archaeon | reverse complement strand
GCAGAAATGATTATTGCAATTGCTGCTACAACTCCAATCCCATAATATAGGGTATAATTGTGTTCCGGTGTATATTTAATATTATTAACTGTAACATTTTTACCGTTTACATCTACATTTCCTGAACTGTCTGATATTTTCTTTCCATTTACCCCGCTTACGGTGTATGCATATGTTCCATTGTGCAAGGCAAACAGTATAGTATTGTTATCGGACGATTCCGTAGTTCCATTAAGTGTAACTAACCATGTTGTTCCAGCAGGCAATCCTGTTTCAACAAATTTTACAGTGTACATTCTAGAGAATGTTATCGTTGTTGACATATTGCCCCCGTGTACAGAGATCCCGGAAGAGGATGGTACGGGTTCATATGGTTCATTTGCAATGGAAGTTCTATATGTATATGTGCCATTTATAAGTGCAAATGAAAATGAATTCCCTGTTATTGGGCCTGATTTCACTGTACTGGATAAATTGACATACCATACTGATCCGCCCGGAAGTCCCGCCTCTATAAATTTAACTTCATAGGTTACCTTAGAGAATTTTATTATGCTCTTATAGGAAGAACCATTTACTACGATATCCCCAGAATAATGTTCGGCTTTATAGATCTTGTCCGGTGTTTCTACTGTATATGTGTATGTATCATTCGCCAGTACAAATACAATGGTATTGGTAACTGATGATTCTGTCTTCCCGTTAATAGTAACTGACCATGCTGTTCCTGCGGGCAATCCTGTTTGTGTAAAGACAACATTGTATTTTGGCGCCACATTTAATGGCAAATATTCTCCAGCTGTAAGATTAACTGTTAAATTTTTATAAAGTATAGTCCCATTATAAATAGATAAATTATATTCACCAGGAGCAAGAGTCAGGTTAACTTCGTGTTTTACGAAACTATATTCCGTTCCGTTTACACTTATACTCCCGCTTGAAAATGGTGTTGAGATATTCAATAATGATATATCTGCTGAACTGTATACCTGTGATAAGGAACCGTCTCCTGCAGTCACATTTTCGAAAATAGTTCCGTTTGACGTGTAATATTCTGCTGTGGATGTAACGTTGCTTATGGTTTCTGCAGTATCACTGCCATAATTAAAGGCATTTGTTATTTCCTGGTAATTATGCCCATTCCAGTATTCTATCCCTAGTTGAATGTTTGAAGACATATCTACGGTTGAAGAACCATCCCCGGGTCCTCCAAGAATGAGTTCTGCATCATAGAAAGAATAACCGTCCGGTTCATAATTATAGCCATCAACAACAAAACTCTGATCTGAAGTTACATTTGTTGCAAAGATAAAAACCGGGCTGTCATAGGTCACCCATCCGTATCCATCATTATACATAAGCTCTACTTCAGGACTTCCGTTTTTCATGGTGCTATTCACCATAAAATTTATGGTTGCCAGATTTGGTAATTTAATATCATTGCCCGGTAAAGTACAGGATGCAATTGAATAATAATAACCGGAATCTGAATAATTGCTAACTGTTCCGGTCCCATTAACAGTAGAATTGTACATGCTTGCACCACTGGATGTCATATTCCAGATATTGTCAATAAAAGTGATAGCCCTGGAGGATGTGTTAATGAAGGCAACGTCCTGGACCCAGTATACATATTTATTATTACTGTTATTAAAAACAAGATTTACATTGAATTGAACGGACATGCATTTATTTCCTGTTGAATTATCTACTACGGACAGATTATAGATTTTAGCTGAACCTAAGAATGATGTTGTATTATATTCATATGGGGTATATCCGCCAAATAAGGTCCCGGTACCAAGTCCGTAATCAGCCATGCCGACAGGGGCAGGCTCATTCCTGTATAAATTCTCCGGGTTTACAGAGGAATAATTACTTTCATTTGAGGGCAATACTGATGAACTGTTTGTCACCCCAGGGCCCTTAGAGGCATGTGAATTAACAGATGATGAAAGCATATCAGTACTATGAGTGGTTATAGAAGAGACGGCCATTAAAACAAATAACAGTGCAATTGCTATGGGAAGTATTTTCTTCCACTTTGATTTTTTTCCGTGCACCATTCATCATTAAATAAATGTATATATATTTCATTCTTCGAATATTTTCTATCGCATATATTATCCATTGCAAATGTTAGTTAATAACTATGATGCACAAAAATGACCAATAAAATTTACCATTACTTATTGTTTTCAATTAAAATAAATTTAAGGTGAGAATTCCTCCTGAAGCTCAAGTATTACCTCATTCAATACTTCTTCTAATGTCATACCGTTGTATTCACGCAAGCCACCCATGTCGGTTCGCAACCTGGCGCTAAATCCCTTTTCATCTTTCTCAAATTCAATATTGCAAAGTAGCTCTTCCATGCCAATCACTCCATAATTACCTGTAGTATTTAAAAATTGTTATTTGTACGCCCGTAGAACCCGAGCATTATATCAGACACATTATTTCCGGTCCTGCCAGTTATGATAGCACCATGGGCTTTTGATAAAGCCGTATAAGTATCACTACTGGCAAGGTACTCTTCTAAATTTTCAATTCTTGTGGAATTGTCCACTATTCCCCCTGCAGCAATGCTCTTTCCATCTATGCCATCTGTGCCCATGGAAATAAAAAGAAAATCGTTATCACCCATATTTTCCATTACTCTTACCGCGAGTTCCTGGTTTCGACCCCCACTGCCGTTTCCTGTTACTGTTACGGTGGTCTCGCCGCCACAGACAAACCAGAAAGGTTCCCCCTTGATCTCCAGTATATTCCGTAAAATGTCAGTTAGATCCCTGGATACTACTTTCACATCTCCGTTAATATTGCTTCCAAGATTTATCTTTTCACCTTCAAGTTCCGAATAAATATAATCCACAAAATCACGATTTTTTAAAACAATTGTGTTTTTCACATTAGTAAAATATTTACTGTCCAGTGTTTTGGAAATATCTACTTTTTCTATTATATCTCTCAATCTGGCATCTTTGATGTACTTCTTTGCCAGTTCCTTCAAATTCGCCGGTGCAGGGATATTTACCAGAGGTCCGGAAGCAATTATATTCAGGTTATCGTAAACCACATCGGAAATAATATAGCCAGCCACAGATGCAGGATAAAGATATTTTGCCAGTTTTCCGTTTTTTACTGCAGATAACGATGACCTGAGACGGTTCAATACGTATATATCACCGTCATTTTCCATGATTTCTGCCGATATATCCTTGAGGTCATTGACATCTATTCCAGTTTCCAGTAGCTCGAATAGGGATGAACCTCCCCCTGAGATCAACACAATAACAAGGTCCTTCTCAGTTAATCCATCTAAATGTGAAAGCAATTTTTTTGAAGATTCTACAGATAAACTGCTAACGTAGGGATGAGTACCACGCAAAATCTCCAGTTCCTGATATGACTCGTTGTGTACTTCGTCATCAGGTATAATAATCCCAGCATAGGATAGTTTTTTGAGCACACGTTCACGTATTCCGGAGTACATGTTAAATGAAGCTTTGCCAAATCCAATTACATAGACACGGTCAAATTTTTCTGTGTCCACATTGAAATTCCTTGACATTGCAGCTGCTGGATTAAGATTATTAATAGCATTCTGAATTTTTTCCAGTGCATATACCCTTCTTGAATTTGTTCCAATATTATCCATGTTAAGAATCTGCATAGTAATATATATTACCGGTGGTTTTAACTTTTTTCAATAGGGAAATAGACCTGAATTCCAGCCACCGTAACTTGAAACATGCCTGGCTCCCTATATATTATACATATATTGCGAAATCCGTAATCAATTAAAATCCGGATTCATAACAAAAATTAAAATATAATTCAGTTATTAACTGTTACGTGATAAAGGAAGAAGTTTTTCGTCCCAAAAAGGAATATAAACATCTTGGATATAATCAGCTATCACTGAGGCATGCTGTGTCTCAGGCTGTCGGGCTTAATGCGCCTGGAGGGACGATTGTCCTTTACGTGGCCGGAACGGCAGCATTGTTGACATTTACATTTTCTAAATATCCTGATGGTGCTTTTTCAATTCCTTTAATATTGTTGCTTGCCCTTATTGTTTATTCAATGATGAGTTATTCATCCTTTGAATTTTCAAAATACCTTTCCAGTTCTGGCGGATATTATACATTTGTGGCAAATGGTCTTGGAAAAGGTTTCGGCCTTACCACTGCATTATCGTATATAAGTTACCAGATTTTGAGTTTTACAGGCTTTGGAATACTTGGTTTTATTGGATTTGCCTACGCAATTCTTCCCAGCCTCGGCATTACAGTTCCCTATGTTAACATACTATGGATCCCTGTTACCATTGTTTTTATTTTATTTGTGAGCTTTCTTATTTATAAGGGAATCAAACCCTCTCTGAAATACGTCTCATATGCCATTCTCATTGAGGTAATATTCTTCATTGCCAGTTCAGTCTATCTCATAGGCGTTAACCATACTTCAATCAGCATCAAACCGTTTACAGCTATTCCGGTTGGTGGTAATTTTATAGTTCTGGCGGCGATGATGGTTTACGCAATTGGTTCATTTGTTGGTGTTGGAGGTTCAATACCCATAGCAGAGGAAACTAAAAACCCTAAAAAAACAGTTCCCCGGTCTATTATAGCAAGCATAGCAATTCTGGGTGTTACCATTATTATTGCGGCATATGCTGAAGTCATTTCA
>JAKAAU010000147.1 GCA_021802165.1 Thermoplasmata archaeon | reverse complement strand
AATAAGACATAATAATCATAATAAAGGGCCGGGACCGGGAATCGAACCCGGGTCCGGGGATCCACAGTCCCCAAGGATGTCCATTACCCCACCCCGGCCATAAAGGTTAGTGGATATTATAAATACGTATAATATTTTTTTTAATTTTTTATTCCATATATTAGAATAGATTCTATATCCCTGTATCTGTATTTATGATGTGGATAAATCATGGGAACTCTGATAAATATCCTTGTTTTTCTTACTATATTCAAATATCTGGAGTAAAATTCATTGATGAATTCATAGCTTGCCATATTATGTATACTGTAAATATTTGTGCCTATTTCAATCGCCTTTTTTATGAATGGCAAATCATCGTGTTTAATTATTGAACCGAATGGGGGATTCATTACTACTGTATCGTAACTGCCTGTTACCTCGGCAACACCGGTTTTAATAAAATTGCAATTACACCGGAATTTATAACAGTTACTTTCAGCCAGGTCAATCATCTTTTCATCTACGTCAATACCTGTACACCTTGCGCCGAGATACCATGCACCAATGGCAAACATACCGTTGCCTGTTCCAAGGTCTATAACACTCTTATCATATATATTCCCGTCTAGATATGCACCAATTAATAATGTAGAGGCTGTACCCGCATCGGTAGGGTACTGCTCCAGATCCATATTATATGATTCCGGTCTGTTGAGCTTTGACAAAAATAGTTCAAGTGATTTTTTATTTATTTTATCTTTGTGTGGTTCCAACTGCCATCTCCAGAATATTGCGAGCCATGATCTTTGCTGTAGGCGCTTCATTGCCTCTATCCACAAGGATTTTCTCTATTTTTCTTACTGCCCTCTGCCTCTTCCATGTACCATTTTCATGAACTGCAAGAACAATATATTCTGCAATTTCCCTGTCGACATTGATTCCAAATCTTTCCCTAATTTTTATCTGCCATACCGGCACAAGCACATCCGGTATATCACGTAATGTGTTGCTTCGAGTTTTATCTATGATTTTATTAATATTTGTATGGTCTGACATCAGTCTTCTATTCAATACTGTGATATAAACCTTTCAGTACAATTCATCGTTACACAATATTTGAAACAGTATAAAGCTCAAAAATCCAGAACTGATAAAGTACCCATACTACCAAGTTTTTCTATAAAAATCTAGTTAAATTAAAATAACGCCAATATATTTATTTAAGATTATCATCAGGTAATAGATTCTATGGCCGGAAAGTTAGCTACTTATATTGAATATTCTAAACCCAGAGTGTGGTGGCTTCTGGTCTTTATAGGATTCGGCGGGGCTATTCTAGCAATCAATAAATTTTCTTTAAATAACATATTACTTATTGTTGCTGCAGTAATATCAATAACACTCGGCTCTATGGGCGCAGAGGGATTAACAAATTACGTAGATCTCAACATGGATTCTATTATGGAGAGGACAAAAAAACGCCCACTTCCTATGGGTGCCATAACTAAAAAACAGGCACTTATATTCGGTTATTCCCTCGCTATACTTTCTGTTGTAATCTTACTTGCAATAAGAAGATTTATTGCAGCTTTATTCATGTCCGCAGGCATATTTGACAATGTTTTCATTTACAGCTATATGTTAAAGAAGATATCTCCATACAGCATAATTTATGGTGGTTTTTCAGGGGCGTTTCCAGTGCTCATAGGATGGTATACAGTGACGTCAGCTTTTTCCTGGCTTCCCTGGATACTTTTCTTCCTTGTAATGTTCTGGATACCTGTTCATGTATGGAGCCTAGCTTACAGATACAGGGATGATTATAAAAAGGCAAAAGTCCCCATGTTTCCGGTGGTTCATTCTGACCGTGCTACCGCAATAGCAATTTCACTGTCATCTTTACTTCTGATAGTGTTTTCCCTTACCCCCTATTTTCTGGGGCTTTACAACCTGGTTTATCTTATCCCAGTGGCTGTACTTTCTGTGCCCATAGTTGTATTTTCGTATAGATTCATCAAAAATCCCAGCCGTAAAACATCCTTCAGCCTTTTTGTGTATACTGCACCCTATCTTACCTTTGTTTTCATTCTGGTCATAGCATTAAATTTGTTACGTATACTCGATATTTTTCACTGAACATATCCACAGGGTGCATAACAAAAAATTAATAATAAATGAATTACTTAATATAAAGGTACAATAAGTGCCTGCTATTATATAAAATCTATATAGTTACAGGCTTTTAAAGAGGTAATTGAATGGAGCAATTAAAAGATATAGTATTCCCCGGGGATATAATCGCCAAGGAGGAAGAATATGTTTCAGGTAAAAATACACAGGATATTGATGGAAATGTTATATCAACGGCATTTGGAAAAGTGGCCAGAGACGAGAAATCTTTGATAATATCAGTAAATACCACGAAGCAGTCTCAGCCTATAAGGAAATATGATATAGTTTACGGCAAGGTAATAAAATTACTGAATAAAGAGGCAATAATACTTGTTTCAGGATTTATTAGCGAGGGAAAGTTGATTCCGGCAAATACAGAAAGCAGGATTAGATTACCGATTCCAAATAAAACCATGTATTCGCATATACTCACTCTTGGCGATCTGGTAAGGGCGAGAATTATAAGTACAAGGCCGAGCTATTCAACAATATTCGATGGTGGATTGGGTGTACTTAAAAGCAGATGTACTGTTTGCAGGAATGAGCTTACCCTGGATAATGGCAAATTGGTATGCAAAAACTGTGGAAGGGTAGAACAGAGAAAAATTGCCCCAGATTATGGCAATATAAATATATCAGGTGATAATCATGAAAGAAGCTGATAAAATAAAAGACGTTCAGGAGCTGAATAAGGAAGTTAAGGACATGAGAAAGGAAATTGACAGCATGAAAGAGCTTCTGGGTGGTTTAATAAAAGTCATGATGGAGCACGACGATCAGTTTAACGGAGAAGACGAATATAATTAGGTGAATAAAATGGCCACATTACCAATGAAAATGCTAGAAGAGAATTTGAATAAGAAAGTTACGCTATTATTAAAGGATAACAGATCACTGGAGGGGATACTTTCAGGATATGATGAATACATGAATATGACACTTGACGATGCAGAGGAGAGTGGGGAAGTCCAGAGAAAGATAGGAAAAGTCATAATCCGTGGAAGCAATGTTGTTAGAATTACAACAAAATAATTTTTAATAAAAATATACATTTTAATTTTTCCCGTAAATTCACTATAATCCAGGATTATTTGTAACAAAATATGTAGAATGTATTTACGAACTAAACCGTGGTAAGGATAATATAACATTCTTTAATATGGTCATATGCCTGAAAAGATAAAAGATAAGCAGTATGTAATGGGCTTCTCATGGGCAGGTTATAGAAACGGCAGAAAATTTCCACTCCTGATAAATACTTTTTCAGATGATTATATAAACAAAGATGATAGCATAGAAATCCTTGGTGAAGAGTTTAAAAAGAAGATATACTACCCATCTTTTTTAAACGGTGAAAATGTTATAGAGGGAAAGGATTTTGTAATAATATTCAACGGTCTTGAACTGATTCAACGCCCAGGAAAACTGGTGAATTTTCTGGTAGAATTGAGAAAAAAATATGGTTATACAAAATTATTCTATTTACAGGGAATATCTGATCCATATATTATGCCGGTCCTGGCCTATCTCGGAGTTAACATATTTGATGACCTCTACATCCGGAGGGAAAGCATGGACGGGATAAAATACACTGTTGCTGGAAAGTCAAAGGTTGACTACAACCCGCTGGAGGAAAACATAAAGTTTGCTGAATCCATGCTTGAATCAATATTCGATTCTATACGTGATAATACATTGAGGGAAATAGCTGAAAAAATATGCATATCAGGCAAGGCTCTTGAAATGCTGAGAATTGCCGATACCGGATATTACAGTGAATTTGCAGTGGCATTTCCTTCCAGGACACCGTATATACAGGCAAACTCTCTTGAATCCCTGAATCGACCCGACATTGCGGAATACAGGGAAAAAATCCGGGAATATGAAAAGCCCGACCATAGAAATATTGCGCTGCTTCTCCCATGTTCTGCAAAAAAACCCTATTCAGAATCAAAAACACACAAAAAAATCCTGGGTGCAATAGGGCAGTACAGAAAATATATCCATGAATTGATAGTAACATCCCCGGTAGGCCTTGTCCCACGAGAACTCGAAAACGGCTACCCTGCCAGATTTTATGATATTCCGGTCATAGGCACATGGTATGAGGATGAAAAGCTTATGATGAAAAACCTGATAAAAGATTATTTATCAAAAAATCATTACACTAATGTAATAGCATATATTCCGGAGGACCTGGATTTCATCAGGGAATCTATACCATCAGATTCAAGCGTGATCGAGGGCCGGGTAACAGATGATAAAAATTTGTCCATTTTAGTAGGGACACTCACAGAAAAGATACACCAGGAACGTGAATACGGGAAAAAAATGGATGATTATAAAGCAATACTCAGATTCCAGTTCGGATCATGGATCATGTCCTATCTTGATGATGTTAAACTCATCAATAGCTTTCATCAGGACATGCTTGTAAAGGGTAAAAATATACTATTTGTTTACAACGAATCCATCGGCCGTTTTTCCATAACACCTGCATCAGGGAAATTTTTCCTTGAGAATAATAAATTCAATGTTTCCATAGACAATTT